>JBATJF010000019.1:0-2201 GCA_049668345.1 Gammaproteobacteria bacterium | reverse complement strand
GACCACCCGTCACGGCGCCACCCCAGGCGCGCCGGCCAGCGGGGCGGGAATGTCCCGGTACCAGCGTCCGGCAGGTCTGGTGCTGTCTGCATGGACGTTAGATAGCGCAAACGCCTTAAGCCACGCTTGACGGGGCCGGGGCCGGGTCTCGCCCTGCGCAGCCGTTCACAGTTTCTTACATCAGCGACCAGCAACCCGGCGATCACCTGTCATCAACCTCAAGTTACACAACCCGCGTGTCGTTATATAAGCAGTTGCTTATTTTTTAACTTATTAACTTACTAACATTATGGGTTTTTACCCGGGAGACACACCATGTACTGGGATTCACTGACGGCAACCGGCGTGTTTATTTCGCTGCTGATGGCGATAAGCATGCTTTACCTGATCATCCGCGACCAGCCGGGCGCACCCCGTGACTGATCCGGCAGCGGCACGCGAAGCCCGTCTGTATCGCCCCGTCGTACCTTGCGGCGGGGCGACTTGCTTCACCCGGCATCATCGTTGCGGTTGACGTTTTCCCGGTCGAGATCCCCCTGTACCCGCTCGACGGTGTCGACGATGTCCAGGAAGCGCTGGCCAAATTCAGTGAACCGGTACTCGACCCGCGGCGGAGATTCGGGATACACGATTTTATCGACGATACCGAAACGCAGCAGCTTGTTCAGGCGTTCGTTCAGCACCTTCGTCGTCAGCCCGTCGACCTGACGCTGCATTGCGCCGGGCCGGTTTATGCCATTGCGTATCAGGTGAATCACCGACAGTGACCACTTGCAGCCGATAATCGACTCGACCATGCGCGCGACGTTTTTGTCCGACTTGTCCATAAAATAGTTTGCCCCGTCACTCAGCATCTTGCACCGAAAAGTACCTGGTGAACCATTTTGTGCGTACTGTTCTTCCATTCCTCATTCGACTTTAATCAAGCCATGCCTGATGTGCAACGCAGGCTGGAACCAGTTATTTCAGGAGGCACACATGTTATCAGCCCTGTACAAGACAACGCTTGCCGCCGCCCTGCTGCTGACCGGCTCTGTCACAACCGCTGCCGGTTATCCGGAAGACTATCGCAGCTGGACGCATGTCAAGACACTGACCCTGCACGCCGGGCATCCGCTGGAAGTTCCCTTCAAGGGTATCCACCATGTCTACGCCAATCCGGCTGCGCTGGAAGGGCTCGGGAGCGGCAACTACCCGGACGGTGCCGTGCTGGTGTTCGATCTGCTGGAAGCGGTCAGCGCTGACCATGCCACGGCGGAAGGCACGCGCATCCTGCTTGGCGTGATGGAAAAGAACCGCGCGCAACACACCGCCACGGGTGGCTGGGGTTTCGACGCCTGGGCCGGCGACAGTCACAGCGAACGACTGGTGAAGGACGGTGGCCAGTCCTGCTTTGACTGTCATACATCGCAGCAGGACAACGATTACGTATTCAGCCGCTGGCGGGATTAACAGGACGCCTGGCGCGTGCGGGATCAGACGGTGCTGGTGCCGCCGACGGTGAGTTCGTCGATGAGCATGGTCGGCTGACCGACCCCGACAGGGACGCTCTGACCCTCCTTGCCACAGGTGCCGACGCCGGGATCGAGCTGCAGGTCGTTGCCGAGCATGGAGACGCGCTTGAGCACATCCGGGCCGTTGCCGATCAGGGTCGCGCCCTTCACCGGCCGGGTGACCTGGCCGTTCTCGATCAGGTAGGCCTCGCTGGCGCTGAACACGAACTTGCCCGAGGTGATGTCCACCTGGCCGCCGCCAAAGTTGACGGCATAGAGACCTTTCTTCACGGAACGGATGATGTCCTGCGGCTCGCTGTCGCCGGCCAGCATGTAGGTATTGGTCATGCGCGGCATCGGCAGGTGCGCATAGGATTCGCGCCGTCCGTTGCCGGTCGGCGCCACGCCCATCAGTCCGGCGTTCATGCGGTCCTGCATATAGCCCATGAGGATGCCCTTTTCGATGAGCACGGTGTTCTGTCCCGGCGTGCCCTCGTCGTCGACGTTGAGCGAACCGCGCCGGCCGGCCAGGGTACCGTCGTCGACCACGGTGCACAGCGTTGATGCCACCTGCTGGCCGACCCGCCCGGCGAACGCCGAGGTACCCTTGCGGTTGAAGTCGCCTTCCAGGCCGTGACCGATCGCCTCGTGCAGCAGGATGCCGGGCCAGCCCGGCCCCAGCACCACCGGCATGGCGCCGGCCGGCGC
>JBATJF010000018.1:0-13000 GCA_049668345.1 Gammaproteobacteria bacterium | reverse complement strand
GCCTCGAGCACCAGCTCATGATGCTGAGCCAGTGATTGCTGCAGTTGCGGCAGCACCTCGCTGATTGGCAGGACGGGCAGGGCAGTCAGGCCAGGTATCGTCGGGGGCATGGTAATCTCGGGGTTGGAGTAGAGGCCGGGTTAGCGCTATTTAACCTGTAAATCGCACCCTTGGGCAATCGCTGCAACTACTCTCTCCAGCCTGATCATACCGGGATCCTGCATGAATGGGCCACGTTGACCTGAATGAATCCCGGTCATTTGCCTTTATCCCGACATTGCTGAATGGCATCCGGATATGACCCGGTGTCTGCACGTTATCTTGAGCCGCATCAGTTGACCGGTACATTGAAGTCACAGACCGGTTGCTGTGATTGCACGGGGCAACTGTTGACTGGGAATATCCGTTCAAACGGGTCAATCGAACGTGCTAGTCAACACTTGCGGAACAACTAGCCCAGCAGCCCGTCTATACCCACGACCAGCAATCCGAGTCCTGCCGTCCAGATGGCACAGGCAATCAGGTCATACAGTGTGTATCTGGCCGGCGATAAACCGCTGATACCAGTCAGCAGCGGCACCACGCTTCTAATCGCGGTCATGAGGCGGCCGATGATGATGGCGATTTCCCCATGTTTCACCAGCATCGCTTCTGTCCTGTCAAGCAGGGCCTTGCGCTTTATGGCGAATCGGGTGTGGTGAAACCTGGGACCAATCCATCTGCCCGCGTAATATCCGCTGTGGTCCGCGATGGTTGCGCCGAGGAAGGCCAGCGGCAGCATTTGCGGTAACGTCGCGATGCCTTGCGTGTAGAGCACGCTACAAACGCTGAGCAGTATGGCGCCGGAGATGAAAAGGCCGATGCCAAGGCAGGCTTCCAGAAATGCGATGGTTGGTACAATGAACAGCGCGTACTCTTGGTACTTGTCTATCCATTCCAGGAATATATCACCGATGGCATGTGCCTCAACGTGGTACGGGGCTCATGGTAGCACTGGTGGTGTGGTAGCTCCAGGACTGCCTGTAGCGCGGCGTGTGAACCGCGGCAGTGTGCTGCCGGGAATCAGGTATTGATCGTGTTGAGGAATTTCCCGGTACGCTGGCCGCACTCGATCCTGCATAGAAACAGTATATGATTTCGCTAACCGGCAGGAATGGTCAGGCAGTTTCACAGACCTGTGACAATTGCCACCTGCCGCCTGCGCCAGACAACCGGCCAGGAAATCGGCTACAGTAGCAACTGGACTCTGAACACGACTGCTACTCGAGACGGGATGACGTCGGAGGTATGCGTAAGGAGCAATCATGACATTCGCTCAATCCATTCAAACATGCTTTTCGAAGTATGCAGATTTCAACGGTCGGGCCAAAAGGCCTGAATACTGGTGGTTCTTCCTGTTTTTGTTTTTATTGGGCGCAGCGGTCAGCATCGTCAGTGAAGTTCTCAATGCCATGGTTAGTCTGGCAACCATTCTTCCCTGCCTGGCCGCCGGTGCACGTCGCCTGCATGACACCGGCCGGAGTGGCTGGTGGCAACTGCTGTGGATCATTCCCATTATCGGGTGGATCGTGGTGATCGTGTTTCTGGCACAGGAAGGTGAAAGCACTGACAATCGATTCGGGGCCGCGCCTTCCGAGTGATCTTGCTGGTCCATAGTCACCGTCCCCCGTCTGCCTGGCTTTTCGGCACCGGCCAGACGGGGCCGGTCGGCGCGGCCAGATGCAAGATGCGATAACCGGCCAGGGATAGCCCAAGCCTGAAAATCGGAAAGGCTTTATAATTGCGATTTAACTGAAAAATACACTGCAACCCCGCAGCCTGATTGGCCGGCCCGTTAGGTCGTTCCCTGGCAGCCAGTTACGTAACCGGTTCTTTATGACAACACCAGAGCAAATGCGACAGACGGTTCTGGCCCTGGTGAATTCCCAGGCCCAGGGGGTGCTGGCGACCCAGCATGACCGGCAACCCTACACCAGTTTGATGTCCTTCACCGCGACACCGGACTTGCGCCGGATCGTGTTCGCGACCTACCGGGCCACCCGGAAACACGCAAACCTGCTTGCGAACCCCCGCGCCTCGTTGCTGATCGACGATCGCACCAATGAATCACTCGATTATAACGATGTCGTGGCCGTCTCCGCCCAGGGCGTGGTCAGTGAGGTCGACAGGGAGACACGCGCCGAACTGCTCCAGCTCTATCTTCGTAAACATCCGGAACTCAGCGATTTCGTTGCCGCCGCCGACTGCGTTTTGCTGCAACTGGAAGTCGAGACCTACTATATAGTCAGCCAATTCCAGAACGTCGCCGAGTTGCGGATGACATACTAACCACCCCTGACTGAGTCCCCCAGGCTCTCCCCCATCATAAAGAGAACTCCACGAAGACCTTCAAATCCATTCCCGACCTCGAACAATTTCGAAGCAAAGCCGCCCAGGTCGGTCTGTACACGCAGGTTGAAATCGGCTGAAGAAGCCGGAGCAGTCAGCAACAGGCCTGCCAGCGTAAGGCAGAACCAAATCCGCAGCCTGCCGTGAAATACTGCATATCGATCATTCATCTTGTGTCTCTATTGTTATCAACCAGTTGGTTCAAACCCTGCAGGAAATATCAGCCTGGCCAGGTACACGATACCCCAGCATGCGTGCTGCTGAAAGCATGCTCACCTGGCAGGGTTACACACAAAATCAGAGGCTTACCTGATTCTTATCGCATACCCCCGGGGTTTTCTCAAGGCCGTTGCCGCACAATCCGGCGTCCTTGCCGGATCGTGGAAAATTAACCTGATGTATTTCTGGGCTTTTCCGGCAAACGCTGGCCACTTTAAATCTAATCCAATGATTTTAAATAGTTTTCCTGGATTTCTCGCTAAAGTCTCGTTGCCGCGGACCGATGAATTCATGTGCAGGCGAACTCGCTTGCGACAACAGCACGAATGACCTGATCAGCGACCGGCCATCCCGGCCAGGAACCCGGACCTACCCTGGACATGCACGACGACAGCAATCACGAACAGCCGGGGAAAGCTGCTGAGGATACAGACACCGCAGCAACCGTTACGGGTCTGCCAGGCCTGCCGGAGAGCAGGCCGATGACACGCCAGCAGCTGCGCACCGGCCAGGCACGGCTGCGCCAGCAGCAGACCCAGACCGAGCTCACCACCAGCATCATGGTCATGGCGATTGTCGCGGCAGTATTCTGGAACGACATGCCGCGCATGCTGATACTGGGCTGGATCCTGGCGCTGCTGACAACACTGGGCACTCGCTCATTGTTCATTTCTCTAATCAACAGCGGTACCACGCACAACGAGAGTACCTACCAGGGTGACCGGCATGTCACCGGCGTCATGCTGACAGGTGTCTGCTGGGGCACACTCGGCGTGGCATCGATCCAGTATGGCAGCTTTGTGCAACAGGTATTCACACTCGAGGCGCTGGCCGGCATCACCCTGACAGCCTACATCTCCATGCAGGCCTCGCCATGGACGCTGGCGGCATTCGTACTCCCGGCACTGACACCATTGACCGCGTACTTCATCCACAGCGGCGGAACCATCGGCTACGCACTTGGCGGTCTCGCCCTGACCTTCACCTTTGTCATGCTCTCATCTGCACGCAGGATGCATGACATGCTGTCCAGGTCTTTCAATCTGGGTGCGCACAACACCGAGTTGATCAAGAAACTCGTGACGACCAGGGAGTCGGCCGAGGATGCCCGGGAATATGCCGAGCGCGTCAATGCGGAACTGCAACTGCAGATCATGGAGAGGGAACTTGCCGAGGAACGCATACACGCATCGGAAAAGCGCATGGCGTCCATCTTCGACAGCATGCAGGACACCATTTACCAGACCGATCTCGACGGAACAGTGCTCTGGGCCACGCCGTCTGTAAAGCACCTGCTTGGCTACAATGTCGACGAATTCCTGAACAGGAACATCAAGGATTTTTATATATTCCCCGACGACCACACCAACCTCAAGCATGCCCTGGACATCAATGGTGGCCGCCTGCAGCACTTCGAAACACGGCTTCTGCACAAGAATGGTACGCATATCTGGGTATCGGAAAACTCGCACTACCGCTATGACTGCAATTCCAATCCCGCCGGCATCGAGGGAACCATCCGCGACATCACCGCACTGAATCTCGCCAAGGAGGCGCTGCAGCAGGAGAAGGAACGCGCCCAGGTTACGCTCGGCTCCATCGGGGATGGCGTGATTACCACCGATCTGAACGGTGATATCGAGTACATGAACACCGTTGCCGAGCAATCAACCGGCTGGAAACTCGAGGACGCGCGTGGCAGGCCCATTTTCAAGGTCTTCAATATCGTCGATGAAAAAACCCTGCAGACCCCGCCCAACCCATCAAGTTATTGCCTCGAAAAAGGCAAGAGCATCATGCTGGCCGGCAACCTGCTGCTGATGCACCGGTATCGAGACCAGCATCTATCCGTCGAGGTCAACGCCTCACCAATCCTGGATGCGAATACGAATATCACCGGCGTGGTGCTGGTCTTTCATGACGTTACCAAGCTGCGCGGGCTTGCCCGCAAGATGTCCTACCAGGCGAGTCACGACTCGCTCACCGGCCTGCTCAACCGCCGTGAATTCGAGAATCGCCTTGAACAGGCAATAGAGAATGCACACAAGGAAGACAACCGCCATGCATTGTGTTACCTGGACCTTGACAATTTCAAGGTCGTTAATGACACCTGCGGCCATATAGCCGGCGATGAGCTGCTCAAGCAGCTGACTATCAAGTTCCGCTTGGAGCTGCGCGAGGCGGACACGCTGGCAAGACTGGGCGGTGATGAATTCGGAATCCTGCTCGAAGGCTGCTCGATCGAGAACGCCTGTGACCTTGCCGAATCCGTCAGGAAGATAACCGAAAACTTCCGATTTGTCTGGGACAATACCTTCTTCCGGATCGGCGCCAGCATCGGCCTGGTTCCATTGACCCGCACCTCCGGATCTCTTACCGACATTATGAGTGCGGCGGACTCCGCCTGCTATGTTGCCAAGGAACAGGGCAGGAACCGCGTACATGTCTACCAGCATAATGACGAAGCGGTGGCTGAACGGCATGGCCAGATGCAATGGGTCAATCGGATCCAGAACGTGCTGGAAGAGAACCGTTTCAGGCTTTATTTCCAGCCTATCGAAAAACTGAACTGCCAGCCAGGCGATGACAACAGGGCACATGGCGAAGTGCTGATCCGCATGCTGGACGAGAACAACACCATCGTCGGCCCCGGCGCATTCATATCATCCGCCGAGCGTTACCTGCTGATGCCCGCCATAGACCGCTGGGTTGTATCGAACACCTTCAGGATGCTGACGCTGGATGGCAAGCGCGCCGAGCAGCGTATCGGGACCGTCTGCATCAATCTCTCGGGCCAGTCGCTGTCGGACGAACGCTTCATGGACTTTCTGATCAGCGAGATCAGCGACAGTGGTGTTACACCGCAATTATTGTGCTTCGAAATCACGGAAACCGCGGTGATTGCCAATCTTTGTACTGCATCGAAGTTCATTTCCAGGCTGCGGAAACTCGGATGCCGTCTGGCGCTCGATGATTTTGGTGTCGGGCTGAGCTCGTTCGGTTACCTCAAGAACCTGGCAGTCGATTACCTCAAGCTGGATGGTTGCTTCGTGCAGAACATGATCTCGGACAACATCGATTTTGCAATGGTCGAGGCGATCAACCAGATCGGTCATACCCTTGAAATCAAGACCATCGCGGAATACGTCGAGAATCACGAAACACTGCAGGCAGTACGTGATATCGGAATTGACTACGCACAGGGCTATTACATCTGCAAGCCGGTACCGATCGAGATCGGACTGTTCAGCGACGCAGCAATACCGAATCACCCTTGCAGGAACGATGCGGCCGACCTGTCACGGCAGACATCTGGCAGCTGATATCACAAGCCGTGTACGCGGCTGCTACTGCTGTTTTTTATCCCCGGCTTCGATCCTGTCCAGCTCGGCATCCATGTCTGCCTCGCTGAGCGGTTGGTAATCGGTGTCCTGTCCTGTCGCCTCAGCGGTGGATTCCGCCTGACGCACAAACCACCCGGAGAAGAAAACGCCCAGCTCGAACAGGATCCACATCGGTATCGCCAGCAGGGTCTGTGAGATCACATCCGGTGGTGTCAGCAGCATGCCGATCACGAAGGCACCGACGATCACGTACGGCCGCTTTGCGCGCAGGCCCTCCTGTGTTGCCATTCCCGTCCACACCAGCAACACCGTCACAATGGGCACCTCGAAGGCAGCACCGAAGGCAAAAAACAGTGTCAGCACGAAATCCAGGTAGCGGCTGATATCCGTCATGACCGCCACACCTTCCGGCGCGGTACTGGTAAAGAAGGCGAAGACCAGAGGAAACACCACGAAATAGGCGAAGGCGGCACCGGCGTAGAACAACAGGCTGCTGGATACCAGCAGCGGCAGCACCAGGCGGCGTTCGTGACGGTACAGACCGGGAGCGATGAATGCCCAGGCCTGGTACAGCAACCAGGGAATGCTGATGAACAACGCCAGGAACAGCGTCAGCTTGAACGGGATAAGGAACGGCGAGGCGACTTCGATGGCGATCATGCTGCTGTCTTCCGGCAGGTGTGCCAGCAACGGACCGGACAGCATGGAAAAAAGCTTGTTCGAGAACGGCATCAGCGCGAGGAACACCACGGCCACCACCAGCACAATGCGCAGCAGGCGGTCGCGCAGCTCGGCCAGATGGGAGATGAAGGGCTGTTCCGTGTCGGCCTGCTCCGGCGTTGCCGGATCCCTGTTACTTTTGCTGCTCATCCGCAGGATCTTCCGAAACCTGTTCCGGCAAGGCGCTGGCCGGCTCGTCGCGGCGGGTGACTTCCCTCGCTTGCAGCGGATCACCCGTCACTTCGTCGATCAGCTCTTCAAGCTCCGGCATCGACGCCTGCTTGGCAAGCGCCTTCTTCAGTTCGTCGGTTGCCAGTTCGCGGTCGATATCGGCCTTCACCGAGGATACGAAGCCACGCATCTTGCCGACCCACAGGCCGGCCGTGCGCGCAATGCGCGGCAGGCGTTCCGGCCCCACGACCAGCAGCGCAATGACGAAGATGAGGATGATTTCTGAAAAACCGATGTCAAACATGCTGAACCCGGCAGCAACCTACCCGGTGAGTGATACTGTCTAAACCTTGTCCTTGTCGTGACGGGTCGCCTCGCCGTCGATCACACGTCCTTCCTTGTCTTCGATGCTCTTGTCAGTGCCCTCTTCCTCGCCCTCACGCATCGATTGCTTGAACCCCTTGATGGCGCCGCCCAGATCCGAGCCGATATTCTTCAACCGCTTGGCGCCGAACAGTACCAGCACGATAGCCAGAATAATCAACAACTGCCAGATACTAATACCCATCGATTCTCTCCATCTGCATCAGTGTACAGAACGTATAAGGGAGTGCGGTTACTTGCCGCGCGCTGCCTTTTCCTCAAGACCGGAAACGCCGAAGCGCCGTTCCAGCTCGGCCAGCACCGCCCCCGGCCCCAGGCCGCGCGCCGCCAGCATAACCAGTGTGTGAAACCACAGATCGGCCGTCTCGTTCACCAACGCACTATCGTCGGACTCCTTGGCGGCGATAATGGTTTCAGCGGCCTCTTCGCCCACCTTCTTGAGGATTGCGTTCATTCCCCGATCAAGCAGCCCGGCGACATAGGAGCTGTCGGCATCCGCGTTCTTGCGCGTCTCGATCACCGCAGCCAGCTGTTCGAGTGTATCACTCATATCCACCTTCCGTTCCGGTTCAGCGCTTGCCGTAGATACTGTCAGGGTCCTTCAGGACCGGTTCCACGCTGGCCCACCGGCCATTTTCCAGGCGCTGGTAGAAGCAGCTGCGGCGCCCGGTGTGGCAGGCAATACCGCCCAGCTGCTCGACCTGCAGCACGATCACGTCGTTATCGCAGTCGAGACGGATTTCCCGCACCTGCTGCACATGCCCGGATTCCTCACCCTTGTGCCACAGCTTGCGCCGCGAACGTGACCAGTATACGGCCGTTTTGTCCTCCGCCGTGAGCCTGAGCGCCTCCCGGTTCATCCAGGCGACCATCAGGATCCGGCCATCCGCGGCGTCCTGCGCAATCGCGGGCACCAGGCCATTCGCATCCCACCTGATTTCATCAAGCCAGTCTTCGTTTTGCATAGCGTGTCCCCGGGGCCAACAGCAAGGTCGCCTTTCCCGGCAACGATACGGCCGGCATGGCATCAGCAGAAACCACCAGGTCTGTAGTGAATTTCGGGTGCGCCGTGTATCGCAGCACACCACCTGCAAGCGTGGGTGGCGGCAGCACTATAAACGGACTTCGATGCCCAGGCCGGCCATGTAGTGCTTGGCGTCGCCGACCGTGAACTCACCGAAGTGAAAGATGCTTGCCGCCAGCACGGCGTCGGCCCTGCCCTGGATTACGCCCTCGGCAAGGTGCGCGAGCGTGCCCACCCCGCCGGATGCGATCACCGGCACCTCGACAGCGTCGCTCACGGCACGTGTCAGGTCCAGATCGAAACCGTCGCGCGTACCATCACGGTCCATGCTGGTCAGCAGGATCTCACCGGCGCCATACGCCACCATGCGTTGCGCCCATTCGACTGCGTCTATACCGGTCGGCTTGCGGCCGCCGTGGGTAAAAATTTCCCAGCGCCCGGCATCACCGGGAGCACTCACCTGCTTGGCATCGATCGCAACCACGATACACTGCGAACCGAAGCGGTCGGCAGCCTCTTTCACGAAATCCGGGTTCGACACCGCTGCCGTGTTGATTCCCACCTTGTCGGCACCGGCGTTGAGCATGCGGCGGATATCACCGACCTGGCGGATACCGCCGCCGACGGTCAGCGGAATGAACACCTCGCCGGCCACCTGCTCGACCACGTGCACCATGGTCTCGCGCTGGTCCGAGCTCGCGGTTATATCGAGAAAGGTCAGCTCATCCGCGCCCTGCTCGTCATAACGGCGCGCAATTTCCACCGGGTCGCCGGCATCACGAATATCGACGAAACGCACGCCCTTGACGACGCGGCCGGCATCGACGTCGAGACAGGGAATGATGCGTTTTGCCAGTCCCATGAAATACGCTCAGTTCGCCGTGTCGCCGCACAGCTCGTCGGCGAGCTGTTGCGCCGCCGCCAGGTCAATGCTGCCTTCGTAAATGGCGCGGCCGGTAATCGCGCCCATGATACCCTCATCGGCCACATCGCAGAGTGCCCGTATGTCCTCCATGCTGGTGATACCGCCCGAGGCGATCACCGGAATATGAATGGCGCGCGCCAGCTCGACGGTCGAATTCACGTTCACACCGCTCATCATGCCGTCACGGCCGATATCGGTGAACACGATAGCCTCGACACCGTCGTGTTCGAAACGCTGCGCCATGTCGATGACCGAGTGATTGGACAGCTTTGACCAGCCATCGATGGCCACCTTGCCTTCTTTCGCGTCCAGCCCGACGATGATGTGTCCCGGGAACTCGAGACACAGGTCATTGACGAAATGCGGCGCACTGACCGCCTTCGTGCCGATAATGACATATTGCACGCCGGCATCGAGATAGGCCTGCACGGTCTCCTCGTCGCGGATACCTCCGCCCACCTGGATCGGCAGGTCCGGGAATGCCTCCGCGACTGCCTTGATCGCCAGCGCATTTACCGGCCGCCCCTCGAAGGCGCCGTTCAGGTCGACCATGTGCAGGCGGCGAGCGCCGGCATCGACCCAGCGCTGTGCCACCTCGACCGGATCGTCACCGAACACCGTTTCGTCCTCCATGCGACCCTGGCGTAGCCGCACGCAACGCCCGTCTTTCAGATCAATCGCGGGTATTATCAACATAAATCAGGGCTCTCCATTCCAGGCAACAAAATTCGCCAGCAACTGCAAACCGCCATGCTGGCTCTTTTCCGGGTGAAATTGCACGGCGAACAGGTTGTCGCGCGCGATGGCGGATGCGAAATCCTGGCCGTATGGCGTCGTGCCCGCGATATGCCCTGAATCCGTCGGTACGGCATAGTAGCTGTGCACAAAATAAAAGCGGCTGTCCGCGGGAATACCCTTCCACAGGGGGTGCGCCAGGACCTGGTGCACCTGGTTCCAGCCCATGTGGGGAATCTTGAGACGCAAACCCGAAACCGGGTCCGGCATGTCGCTCCTGAAACGCAACACACTGCCAGGCACGATGCCCAGACAAGGGGTGCCGTCATTTTCCTCGCTGACATCAAGCAGGGCCTGCAAGCCGAGACAAACACCCAGCAGGGGACGTGTGGCGGCAGCCTGCCTGACCACATCATCCAGCCCGGTCCGCTGCAGCTCGGAAATACAGTCACGAATCGCGCCGACACCCGGAAATACCACGCGATCTGCGGCCAGGATTGTCGCAGGCTCGCTGCTGACGAGCACGCGCTCCTTGCCGGCGACATGCTCGATCGCCTTGGCAATGGAATGCAGGTTGCCCATGCCGTAGTCGATAATTGCGATGGAAGACATAACGTAAGTGCCGTATATCGGTTACCCGTGACTGCGGGTTACAGGTGTAGTCAGAGACTCCCCTTGGTTGACGGCAGCCTGTCACCCATGGCCGCATCTATTTCCAGGGCCATGCGCATGGCACGACCGAACGCCTTGAAGATGGTCTCGGCGATGTGGTGCGCATTGTCTCCGCGCAGACAATCGATGTGCAGCGTCACCAGTGCATGATTGGCGAATCCCTGGAAAAATTCGTGCAGCAGGTCGACGTCGAAATCGCCGATCCGGGCACGCGGATAGGATGCATGATATTCCAGGCCGGGCCGTCCGGAAAAGTCGATCACCACGCGTGACAGTGCCTCGTCGAGCGGGACATAGGCATGACCGTAACGCCGGATGCCACGCTTGTCGGCAAGCGCCTTGCCAATCGCCTGGCCGAGCGTGATACCGATATCCTCCACCGTGTGGTGGGCATCGATGTGCAGGTCGCCCCTGGCATTTATGTCCAGGTCAATCAGGCCATGACGTGCAACCTGGTCGAGCATGTGATCGAGGAACGGTACGCCGGTTTCGAACACGCCCTGTCCGGTCCCGTCCAGGTTGACGGACACGCTGACTTGCGTTTCCAGTGTATCCCGCTTGATTGCAGCCTGTCGCTGTGACATTGGTTTTTCCCGTCGATCAGAAAATCATCAGAGCCCGGAATATAGTAACAGCTTGATACGCGGTTACACCCGCCATTTTTCATGAAAAAAGACAGGGTTTTCAAGTCGTGGCAGACCGGTCAGCCGACGGCTCCACCTCCAGCCAGAAGGTGACCGGGCCGTCATTGACCAGCGCAACCTGCATGTCGGCACCGAACTGCCCGCTGCCGACCGGGTTGTGTCGCTGCCGCGCCAGTTCGACCAGAAACCCGAACAACTGCTTACCTTGCTGCGCGTCGGCGGCGTGTGTAAAACCCGGGCGCATGCCGTTGCGTGTGTCGGCGGCCAGCGTGAACTGCGGCACCAGCAGCAGGCCGCCGCCCACCTGGCCCAGGTTCAGATTCATCCTGCCCGCAGTATCGGGAAACACCCGGTAGCCGAGCAGCCGCTCCAGCAGGCGGCGCGCCTCGCTCTCGCTGTCGCACTGCTGCACACCCACCAGCACCAGCAAGCCGCGTTCGACCGCCGCGATCCTGGTCCCGTCGACCGTGACGTCCGCACGGCTAACGCGCTGCAGCAGCCCGATCACCGGAAGCGCACCCCGAACTGGTTGGTCGCGGTCAGCAGCGCATCCACGATGCCTGGCTCGGTGGCAGAGTGGCCGGCATCCGGAATAATGGCCAGACGAGCCTGCGGCCACACCCGGTGCAATGCCCAGGCCTGCTCCAGCGGACATACCACGTCGTAGCGGCCATGCACGATCACCCCCGGGATATCGCGCAGGTACGCGGCGTCGGACAGGATCTGGTCCTGCTTCAGGAAACTGTTGTTCATGAAATAGTGGCATTCAATTCGCGCCAGGCTGAGCGCAGTCGACGGGTTGGCGAAATGGTCGACCACCGCCGACTTCGGCAACAGCGTTGATGCGCGCCCTTCCCACAACGACCAGGCCTTCGCCGCGGCCATCATCGCGACTTCGTCGCTACCTGTCAGCCGCCGATAATACGCACTGACCATGTCGTTACGCTCGTCTTCCGCGATGACATCGCGATAATCCTGCCAGTAATCAGGCAGTACATACGAGGCGCCGTCCTGGTAAAACCAGGCGATATCCCGCGGACGGCACAGAAATATCCCTCGCAGGATCAGGCCCAGCACGCATTGCGGGTGCGCCTGGGCATACACCAGGCCCAGCGTCGAGCCCCATGATCCGCCGAACACCACCCAGCGCCCAACGCCCAGCAAGACGCGTATCGTTTCCATGTCAGAGACCAGTGCCTGGGTGGTGTTTCCGGCCAGGCTCGCGTGCGGCCTGGATCTGCCACAGCCACGCTGGTCAAACAGTATGATGCGGTAGACCTGCGGGTCGAAAAACTGCCGATGATAGCGCTCGCAGCCGGCACCCGGGCCACCGTGCACGAACACCACCGGCAGACCTTGCGGATTGCCGCATTCCTCGGCGTACAGGTGATGCCCGTCGGAGACCGTAATTTCGTGCGTCCTGTAAGGCTCAATGGGAGGAAACAGTTCCTGCATGTGAATGTCCGTATACTCGTAATCCGGTTGCAGACGTACTACGCCCGATCTTCTATCCCGCAGGCAAAAATAAGGGCGTGCAGTTGCACGCCCTTATCTGTCGACAAGTAGCCCTTGTCGTTTACGCAGACCGCCGTTCTCTGTCAGATAAACAGGCAGACGTCGGATTTTTGCGCGACGGGCAGGAAGGAGGTGGCGCCGACGTAGTCGGTGACCTCCGGGATGAAGTCGCTGGAGTTGAAGCCGAACACGTCGACCGTCATCTGGCAGGCAACCATTTTCACATCCGCCTCGAGACACAGGCCGCGCAGTTCCTCGA
>JBATJF010000017.1:0-14519 GCA_049668345.1 Gammaproteobacteria bacterium | reverse complement strand
TCGCCAATGGCCCCGCTCATCGTGCCACCGCCGCCACGCGCGTCGCCGCCGGTGTACAGCCCCGGGTGCCCGCCGATGCGGCCGTGTTCGCTGGCGTGAAGGAATTCACGCTGCCCGAGCAGCGAGGCCAGGCCGGCCGGGTCGACGGTCTGGCCGATGGCGGGTATGACCTGTTCGACATGCAGCAGGGTTTCCGTGCCTTCAAAGGAGACGGAGCGGGTGCTGTTGTCGGCCTCGTGCAGTTTTTTCCGGTGTACGAGTTCCAGGCCGACCACCTGTTCGCCGCGCAGCACCAGGCGCTGCACGCCGCGGTGTTCATGAATGATCACGCCTTCCTCCATGGCCTGCTCGATTTCACGTGCGATGGCCGGCATGGTGTCCGGCTGCTCGACGCCCGCGCGCGGCAGTGACTCGTGCGAGACCACATGAACCGTCTCCACGCCACAGTGCTTGAGGATGCGCGCCAGGTCGATGGCCGTATTACCGCCGCCGATGATGGCCGCACTGGACCAGCGGGGTATCGAGCCAACATCCAGCCAGCGCTTCAGCAGGTCGAGTCCGACGTGCAGGTCGTGCGGCGTGGCACCATCGATGTTCCATTCACGGCCGCGCTGGGTACCCGGCGCCAGAAACACCGCTGCGTATTCGGCGCGCAGTTCATCGAGCGAGAAATCGCGGCCGAGCCGTTGCCCCGGGCGGAACGCGATACCGCTGGCCAGCAGGCGTTCGAGTTCCGGGTCGAGCACGTTGCGCGGCAGGCGGTAGGGCGGCAGGGCGCTGCGCAGCAGGCCGCCGGCTACCGGCAGGGCCTCGAACAGATCCACCCGGTAACCGAGCCGGGTCAGCTGCCAGGCCGCGGAACAACCGGCCGGTCCGCTGCCGACGACCGCGATGGCCTGTGCACCGTGTGCGACCGGTTGCGCCGGGTAGTCCCAGCCGGCGGCGATGGCCTGGTCACCCAGCCAGCGCTCGACGTGGTGGATGGCGATCGGTTCGTCGTAGTGGCCGCGGTTGCAGGCCTGTTCGCAGGGATGGTGGCAGACCCGTCCGGTAATCGCGGGCAGCGGATTCGCCGCGACGATGGTTTCCCACGCCTCGCGATAACGTTCTTCGGCGGCCAGTGCCAGCCAGGCCTGGCCGTCCTCGCCGGCCGGGCAGGCGGTGTGGCAGGGCGCCGGCCGGTGTTGATGCACCGGGCGTTCGATACGCCAGCTGCCGGTGTGGTAGCGCAGCGAGGTGCCCGGGTGCGCGAATGCGCCACGTGTCAGCTTCAGGCCCACCGCATGCCTCCGCGCCGCACCGTGTCGGCGCCCTCGCTGTCGCGCTTGTCCGAGCGGGTGCCGCGCAGGTTGTAGAGCTCGATGTTGTGGTTGGCCAGCGCCTGCAGGTGTTCCAGCTCCTCGCGCGCGCGGTCCTCGTCGGCGAACAGGTGCCGGAAGCGGTTTTGCAGTTTCAGGTAGTCTGTGACCGGGCGCACCGTGCGGATCGGCATCGAACCGGCGAGACGGCCGCGTTCCAGTTCGATGATCGGGAACAGACCGGACTGCACGGCGAGCCGTGCCACCTCGATACTGAGCGCGCCGTCGTGGCCCCAGCCCAGCGGGCAGGGCGTGTGGATATGCAGGAAGGTCGGACCGTCGATGGCGAGTGCGCGCCGTACCTTCTTGCGGATGTCAGAGGGATAGGCCACCGAACTGGTGGCGGCATACGGGATATGGTGCGCGGCAACGATCGAGACGATGTCCTTTTTCAGATGGCGCTTGCCCATGCGCGCCTTGCCCGAGGGCGAGGTGGTGGTGACCGCGGAATGCGGCGTCGAGCTGGAACGCTGGATGCCGGTATTCATGTAGGCCTCGTTGTCGAAGCACACATGCAGCACGTTGTGGCCGCGTTCCAGCATGCCGGACAGCGCCTGGAAACCGATGTCGAAGGTGCTGCCGTCACCGCCCATGGAAATAACGCGGGTGGTTTTGCCGCGCTGTTTCAGTGCCGCCTCCATGCCCGCGGCCACCGCGGGTGCGTTCTCGAACAGGGAATGTATCCAGCCTACGCGCCAGGCCGACTCCGGCCAGGCGGTGGTGAACACCTCGAGACAGCCGGTGGCGTTGGCGTATACCACGTCCGGTCCGGCGGCCTCGGTCACCAGCCGTGCGGCCAGTGCCTCGCCGCAACCCTGGCAGGCACGGTGACCGGCTTCCAGGCCGGAGAAGCGCGGTTGTGCATGACGCAGTTCGCGATGGCTCATGGGGTCAGTCGAGTCTCCATGCAATGCTCCTGGGTTCAGCTGGCCGCCGGCAGCTTGTCCGGCTCCAGATCGATGATGTCAAAGGGGATGCCGTTGCCGGCGCGCAGCGCCGCGTGAATGCGCGGGTAGATGTCGAGTGGCACGTCGCGGCCGCCGAGGCCGACGCTGAAATTATGTACGCGCGGTGCATCGTGCATCTCGGTCAGCGCGGCGCGGATCTCGGTGCCGACGATGCCGCCGCTGCCCGGTGACAGCGCGCGTTCCAGCACCACCAGCTCGGTCAGTCCGGCGCACGCCTCGCGTATGGCAGCGGCGGGGAACGGGCGGAAGGTGCGCAGGGCCATCAGCCGCGTGGCAGGAAGATCCTGATAGTGTTCCCGCGCGGCCGCCAGCGTGCCGGCGATGGAACCCAGTGTCAGGATGCCGGTGCGGGCATCCGGCATGTCATGGATACACAGCAGCGGGTTCTGCCTGCGGCCGCAGACGTCTTCCCAGCCCGCGGCCGCGGCGACGATCGCCTGCTGGGCATTGAGCAGCGCCTGGTGATGGTCCTGGCGTGCCTCGGTATAGAAATCCGGCGACACCAGCGTGCCGATGCTGATCGGGCTGGCGGGGTCGAGCCGGCGCTCGAAATTGAACGGCGGCAGGTAACGGTCGACCTGCTGCTGGTCCGGAATGTCGAGCACTTCCAGCGTGTGCGTCAGGGTGAAGCCATCCACGCACACCATGACCGGCAGTTCCGTCTGCTCGGCGATGTGGTAGGCCTGGATAGTGGTGTCCACGGCATCCTGGTTGGTGGTGCAGTAGATCTGGATCCAGCCGGCATCGCGCACCGCCATGGAGTCCTGCTGGTCATTCCAGATCGACAGCGGCCCCGACACCGCGCGATTGGCGCAGGTCATTACCAGCGGCAGGCGCAGGCCGGCGATGTTGAAGAGCACTTCGCTCATCAGCAGGATGCCCTGGGAGGAACTGGCGGTGTAGGCACGTGCCCCGGCCGCGACGGCACCCAGCACCACCGAGGCGGCGGAGAACTCGCTTTCCACGCTCACCAGCTCGCAGTCCAGTACACCGTCCGCGACCAGCTTCGACAGGTTTTCGACAATGTGGGTCTGCGGTGTGATCGGGTACGCGGCGATGACCTGGGGACGGCACAGCGCCACGGTGCGGGCCAGCGCCTGGGAACCTTCAAGCGCGTACTGCATGTGGACCCTCCTGCCAGGCGCCGGTATCGACTTCCGCTGCGGCGCGTTCGACCAGTTGCCGGTTTTTTTCGAGCACCGCGCCATGGAAACGTTCACCCAGGGCCTTGAGCAGCGCACTGCGCGGCAGCAGGCCGGTCAGTTCCAGGAATGCCGATAGCAGCGCGGTGTTCGGTACCGGCCGGCCGAGAATTTCCTGCGCCATTGCGCCGGCCGGCAGGGCGACGACGTCACACCCCAGCTGTTCGGCGAGTTTGGCACTGGTGCGGTTCGAGTTGACCAGTATCGCACCGCCGGTCTGCAGTCCCGCCGTGATATCAGGCAGGTGCAGCAGGGTGTCGTCCTGTACGATGAGGAAGGCAGGTTCAAGCACCTGGCAGCGGCGCCGGATCGGCCGGTCGGCGATGCGCACGAACGCCGTGACCGGAGCACCGCGCCGTTCGGCGCCGAAGTTCGGAAACGCCTGCGGGTAGAGACCTTCCTCGAAGGCAGCGGCGGCAAGCAGGTAGGCGGCGACCACATTGCCCTGGCCGCCGCGGCCGTGGATACGAATCTCGATCATGGTTCCTTCAGAATCCCGATCGGCGGCGGCCCCCGTGTTTCATAAAAACGGGGGCCGTCGCCGGTATTTTCAATCCGCCAGTGCCGGTTCGCGCCGGGTTTCGCCTTCGATGTCCAGCACCACCTGGGTCATCTTCATCACGCTGTCCGGGTTCAGCGATATGGACTCGATGCCCTGATCGACCAGCCAGCGCGTGATTTCCGGGAAATCGGACGGGGCCTGTCCGCAGATGCCGATATACTTCCCGGATTCCCGGCAGGCGCGAATGGCCATTTCCATCAGTGCCAGCACCGCCGGGTTGCGCTCGTCGTAGCCGGTCAGGATGCCGGAGTCGCGGTCCACGCCCAGGGTCAGCTGGGTGAGGTCGTTGGAGCCGATGGAGAAGCCGTCGCAGTGCTCGAGGAACTGCTTTGCGCGCACGGCATTGGCGGGTATTTCGCACATCAGCTTGACCTTCAGGCCATGTTCGCCGCGGCGCAGCCCGTAATTTGCCATCAGTCCCAGCACCAGCTGCACCTCTTCCACGGTGCGCGCGAACGGGATCATGAGTTCGAGATTGTCCAGCCCCATGTCCTCGCGTACCTTCACCATTGCCGCGCATTCCAGTGCGAAGCAGTCCGAGAAAGACTCCGAGTGATAGCGCGAGGCGCCGCGGAAACCGATCATCGGGTTTTCCTCGACCGGTTCGAAGGCGCGGCCGCCGAGCAGGGCGGCATATTCATTGGACTTGAAATCGCTCATGCGCACCGTCACCGGCTTCGGATAGAACGCCGCGGCAATGGTGCCGACACCCTCGGCGAGGCGGTCGATGTAGAAGTCGCGCGGACTGGCATAGCCATGGATGCGTGGCGCGATTTCGTTACGGATGTCCTCCGGCAGGCTGTCGTATTCCAGCAGCGCGCGCGGGTGGATGCCAATGGTGTTGTTGATGATGAATTCAAGGCGTGCCAGTCCGACACCGGCGTTGGGCAGGGCGGAGAATTCCAGTGCCTGCACCGGATTGCCGACGATCAGCATGACCTTGGTGCGCGGTGTCGCCAGCCCGGTCAGGTTTACCGACTCCTTGGTGAACGGCAGTATGCCCTCGTAGACAAAGCCGGTATCGCCCTCGACGCAGGATACCGTGACCTCCGTGCCGTCGTGTATTTCATGGGTTGCGTCACCGGCACCGACGACCGCGGGGATGCCGAGTTCACGCGCCACGATGGCGGCATGGCACACACGTCCGCCGCGATTGGTGACAATGGCGCTGGCGATCTTCATCACCGGTTCCCAGTCCGGGTCGGTGATGTCGGTCACGAGCACCTCGCCGGGCTGCAGGTCATGCATGTGCGCGGCCTCGAGGATAATGCGCGCCTTGCCGGCGCCGATCTTGGCGCCGACGGCCTTGCCTGTTGACAGCACTGTGCCGCGTTGCTGCAGGGTGTAGATGTCCTGGAAGGCGCCGGTGCGGATGGAATGCACGGTTTCCGGGCGCGCCTGTACGATGAACAGTTCGCCGCTTTCGCCGTCCTTCGCCCACTCGATGTCCATGGGGCGCGACTTGCCGGCCGATGCCGTGTAGTGTTTCTCGATGACAACGGCGTAACGCGCGAGGGTGAGCACCTCGTCGTCGCTGATCGCGAACTGCGCGCGCTCTTCCTTTTTCACGGCGACATTGCGTGTGGCCGCGGCGGTGACCGGGTCACGCGTATAGATCATCTTGATGGCCTTCTCGCCCAGGTGACGGCGGATGATGGGCCGGTGGCCGGATTCGAGGGTGGGCTTGAACACCAGGAACTCGTCCGGGTTGACCGCGCCCTGCACCACGTTTTCGCCCAGGCCGTAGGCCGCCGTGATCATCACCACGTCGCGGAAGCCGCTCTCGGTGTCGAGCGTGAACATGACGCCCGAGCTGGCCAGGTCGGAACGCACCATCTTCTGCACGCCGATCGATAATGCAATGCTCATGTGATCGAAGCCCTTGTCCACGCGGTAGTGGATGGCGCGATCGGTGAACAGCGAGGCCAGCACGCGCTTGCAGGTACGCAGCAGCTGCTCGATGCCGCGAATGTTCAGGTAGGTCTCCTGCTGGCCGGCGAACGAGGCGTCCGGCAGGTCCTCGGCAGTGGCGGAACTGCGTACCGCCACGTCGGGCTCGTTGCCGTACTCGATGGCCATGTCCTGATAGGCCGCCTGGATTTCCTCTGCCAGCTGCGGCGGCAGCTCGCCATCGATCATCCAGCCGCGGATCTGCGCGCCGGTGACGGCCAGTGCGTCGACATCATCCATGTCCAGGCTTTCCAGGGCCTCGCGGATGCGGGTTTCGAGCTTGTTGTGCTTCAGGTAGTCGCGATAGGCCTGCGCGGTCGTGGCGAAACCATTCGGTACCTTGACGCCCTGGCCTGAAAGGGTGCGATACATTTCACCGAGCGAGGCATTCTTGCCGCCGACCAGCGGCACATCAGCAATGCCGAGTTCATTGAAACGTCGAATATAGGTCAAGGATTGCATCAGAGGTGGACCTCGTTTGTTTTTGAATGGGTAGGGGTGGTGTGTGCATTCTGCCCGCAATGCCCCTGCGTAGATGCCACATCATTCGACCTGTCGTATTGACGAATGTCAAATAAAGTGTGATTGTCCCGGGGATGTTGACGAGCATGCCACTGAGCATATACCAGTCTTGCCCGGAACGTCTGTCTGGGTGCAAAATGATTTATGTCAAAATGCCGGTTCGGGATTAGCGCTAGATTCGCTGCGTGCGAGAGCCAGCGTGTCACAGACAGGCGTTGTCATATAAATGTAACAATTCGCGGGGGGTTGCCAGTTTCGGTCAGTGACAGTGCAAGCGTCAGCATGACCTGGATCGACACTGGTTTCACATTTCATGGGCCTATCAAGTTCTTACGTACCTGATCTCCGGTCATGAGCGGGAGCGGGACGTCAGCCATTCGCAGCACACGCGGGCACATGGTGCTGGTCTTTCTGCTCGGCTGGCTGGCCTGGTTGCTGCTGGCCGGTACGCTGGCGGTCGAGGAGATCGTTGCCGGCGCGCTGGTGTCCCTGCTGGTCACGTTGCTGTCCGGCCAGCACCTGGCCGTCTATGCCGGTGTCCGCTTTACTCCCGGTGCCATTCTCCACCTGTTTGCCTTTCTCGCCGTGTTCCTGCGTGCGCTGCTGTACGCGAACATCGACATGGCGCGGCGCGTGCTGTCTCCCGCGCTGCCGATCCGGCCGGCCGTGGTGGAAGTCGAAACGCAACTGCAGTCCGCTCTGGGCAAACTGCTGCTGACTAACGCCATAACGTTGACACCCGGCACCCTGTCCATCGACGTTGAGGGCAACCGTATCAAGGTGCACTGGGTGGATTGCCCGCCGGGTCTGGACCTGCACGGCAAGACGGCCGCCATCGTCAGCGGTTTCGAACGTCACTTGCTCGGGTTCCTGGTATGAGCGTGTCCCTGCTGCAGATAATCGCGCTGTGCCTGATCGGTGCCGGTCTGGTGCTGGGCACGATCCGCTTCCTGCTCGGGCCGACCACCCCGGACCGCATTGTCGCGGCAGATACCCTCTCGATCCTGATCACCGCGGGCCTGGTGTGGCTGGCGCATCTGCTCGACAGCGGCATCTACCTGTCCATCGCGCTGGTGTTCGGGGCGCTGTCATTCGTCGGTACCGTGGCGCTGGCGCGCGCCATCGAGGGCAACCGCTCATGACGCTGGTCGCGGACCTGTTCCTGCTGCTCGGTTCCGCGTTCGCCTGTCTCGGTGCGCTGGGCCTGATCCGCATGCCGGATGTCTACAACCGCCTGCAGGCGGGTACCAAATCGGTCACGCTGGGGACCATGGCCATCCTCATCGGCATCGGCCTGCACCACCCGCAGTGGTGGTCCAACCTGCTGATGATCGGTGTGCTGGTGCTGTTCACCAATCCGGTCGGCTCGGCCTCCATCGCGCGCGCCGCACTGATTGCCGGTATTCGTCCCTGGCAGGTACCGGAGGCGGCGCCGCAACAGCTGCCGGCCGGCGAGGGGAAGGACGACTGATGGCCGACTGGATCAACTGGGTGGCCCTGCTGGCGGTGCTGGTCATGCTGGCCGGCGCGGTAGCGGTGCTCCTGCTGAATAATTTCCTGGCGGCCGTGGCCGCGACCTCGGTGGTATCGCTGGGCGCTGCGGTGATTTTCGTGTTGCTGCGCGCGCCGGACGTGGCGCTGACCGAGGCCGCTGTGGGGGCCGGCCTGAGCAGCGTGATCATGGCGCTGTGCCTGCGACGACTCGGCCTGTGGCACATCGCGCCGGATACGACCGGTGCGGATGATGCGGGAGGCAGCCGCTGATGCGCAACTACGTCGCGCTGCTGTTCGTGGCCGGCCTGGCGTTCCTGCTGTTCGTGATTACCGGTCAGCTCGAGTTCGGCGCGGCGCCGATGCTGATCGGGCAGGCTATCAACCAGGCGGCGCCGGAGCAGGTCGGTGCCGCCAACATCGTCACCTCCGTGGTGCTGGGTTACCGGGCACTCGACACGCTGGGCGAGCTGGCAATCCTGTTCACCGCGGCCACCGCCGGTGGCCTGATGCTGGGACGCGCACGCGCGGGCGCCGCGCACGACCCCGAGGCGGGTTTCATCCTGCGTACCGCCGCCGACCTGCTGTTCCCGCTGCTGCTGGTGGTGGGTCTGTTCATTATCGTGCACGGACACCTGACGCCGGGCGGTGGCTTCCAGGGCGGCGTGATCCTGGCCGCGGCCTTTTTCGTGCCCTTGCTGGCGCGGCCCGGCACGCACTTCGACCATGCGTCCTTTGCCGTGGTCGAGGGCCTGGCCGGTGCCGCCTTCATCGTGATCGGTCTGCTCGGCCTGGTGTATGGCGGCGAGTTTCTTGCACCGCTGCTGGGACAGGGCCAGATGGGCAGCCTGCTGTCGGCCGGCACACTGCCATTGCTGTATATCGCCGTCGGCCTGAAGGTCGGTACCGAGCTGGCCGGGCTGATGGCGCACATCGCCGCCTACGAGGCGGTGGATTCATGAGCCCGCCGGACCTGGGCACGATCCTGTTCACCGGCGCCTTCGGCCTGGTGCTGATCGGCATCCTCGGCATTGTCATGTCCACGCACCTGGTGCGCATCGTACTGTCCATCGTGCTGCTGGAGACGGGCGCCAACCTGCTGCTGATGCTGTCGGGTTACCGGCCCGGCGCGGCCGCGCCGATCATCATCGACGGCGTGGTGCCGGCCGCCATGGTCGACCCGGTGCCGCAGGCACTGGTGCTGACCGCGATCGTCATCGGCGTCGCGGTGCAGGCGTTCATGATGACGCTGGTGCTGCGACTGCGCAGTGTCTACGGCACCCTGGATATTCGCGAGCTGCGCGGTCACCTGGAACGCGATCTCGCGCAGCAGGCCGGCATCGGTCTGCCGACCAGCGACGATGAGCCGGACGTGCCGGGCGTCGGTACGGCGCGTCCGCAGGGAGGTGACGCCTGATGTCGCCCGTGCTGATGTTCGTGCTGCCCTTGCTGGGCGCGTTCCTGTTGCCGATCGTGGCGCGTGCTTCGGCAACGGCCGGCCGTCTGTTCGGCCCGCTGGTGCTGACACTGAACTGTGTGATCGGCGTGCTGGCCTGGGACGCGGTCAGCACACAGACCCAGGTCATTGCACTGGGCGGCTTTCAGCCGCCATTCGGTATCGCGTTCTACATCGACCGGCTGGCGCTGCTGTTTGCCATCGCGGTCTCGCTCGGTGTGCTGCTGCTGTGGCCGGACGCCGGCGAGGACGAGGCCGCGCAGCGCGAGA
Source organism: Gammaproteobacteria bacterium (assembly GCA_049668345.1). GTDB lineage: Bacteria > Pseudomonadota > Gammaproteobacteria > UBA9214 > UBA9214 > UBA9214. Next base: position 4,740 of record JBATJF010000017.1, on the reverse strand, counting down.
ACACGCTGACCCTGGTGCTGGCGGCAGCCGCGACCGGGCTGGCCTTGTCCGGTGACCTGTTCAATATCTACGTCTTCTACGAGCTCACGGCAGTGGCGTCCTACGGCCTGGCCGCGGCGCGCCGCAGCGGCGCCGCCTATGCCGCCACGCTGCGCTACGTGGTGATCAGCAGTTTCGGCGCGGCGCTGATGCTGATCGGCATCGCGCTGGTGTACATGGCCACGGGCACGCTCAACCTCGCGCAGCTGGCGCAGCTCGCGCCCGGTACGCTGGACGGGCCACTCGGGCTGGCCGCGTTCGTGTTCATCCTGATCGGCGCCGGCGTCAAGGCCGAGCTGTTTCCGGTCAATACCTGGGTACCCGAGGTGTACGCGGCGTCCTCGAAGCGCGTCGCCGGCCTGCTGGCCGGCATCATTTCCAAGCTGGCGCTGCTGATCATCGTGCGCCTGCTGGTGCTGGTCTTCCAGCAGCCCGAGGCGCTGCAGATCCTGTTGACGCTGGGCATCCTCGGCGTGATTACCGGCGAACTGGCCGCCTGGTACGCGCGTGACCTGACACGCATGCTGGCCTACTCGTCGATCGGCCAGCTGGGTGTGATGTTCATTGCCTTTTCCATCCCGGGAGCGGCCGGCCTGTATGCCGGCCTGGCCGTGGCGCTGCATCACATGGTGGTCAAGCCGGCGCTGTTCCTGCTGGCGGAGCGCCAGGGCGGGGCACTGGAACGCCTCGCCGGGTCGGCGCAGGCCTCGCCGGTGGCCGCCGGGCTGTTCGTCCTGCTGGCGCTGTCACTGATCGGCATACCACCCTTGCCCGGTTTCTGGGCCAAGTTCCTGGTGGTGACGGCAGCGCTGGCCCAGCCGGGCACGGCTTACCTGCTGAGCGTGGCGGTCATCCTGCTGGCCGTGGTGGTGGAGGCCAGCTACCTGTTCCGCGTGATCGTGCAGCTGTACCGGCGCGTGCCGCCGGCCGAGGTCGGTGACGGGCACGATGGCGCGACGCTGACTGTCAGCGCGGCCCTGGGCCTGGCGCTGATCGCGGCCGTGCTGTGGCTGGCGCCACTGGGCAACGGCCTGCAGGGCATCGCCGCGCAGGCCGCGGACCGGGCCGGCTATATCGAGGCGGTGCTGCCAGCCGGAGTTTCGTTATGAACACATTCGACCAGTTGTTGCTGGTGGCCGCGGCCACCGTCCTGACGACCGTGGTCACCGGCGGTCAGCGCTGGGGTGGGTGGCTGGCAACACTGCTCTATGCGGGCCAGCTGGTATTGCTGTTCGGCATGGCGACGGTCGGCCAGGAAGGGGCATCGGTCAGTTCCGGGCTGGCGATCGACGTGCCGGGCTTCGTGCTGCACTGGGAGATGACACCGCTGTCCTGGTTCTTCGCGCTGTTGACGGTGGGCGCCGGCCTGCTGTGCAGCGCCTATGCCGCGGGCGAGTGGGGACAGGCTTACGGCGCGCAGCGCTCGTTGCGCCTGTTGAACGTGACGCTGGCGCTGAACGTCGCCAGCATGCTGCTGCTGGTCACCAGTGCCGACCTGCTGGGCCTGTTCATCGGCTGGGAGCTGATGAGCTGGGCCAGCCTGCTCATGATGATCCAGAACGGTCCCGCGGCGGTGCGCGCGGCGCTGCGTTACCTGCCATATGCCATGGCCGGGGCCATGGCGCTGCTTGCTGCCATCGCGCTGGTGTACGTGCAGGGCGGCACGCTTGAATTCGACGGCCTGCGCGTACTGCTGTCCGGCCTGGGTACGCTGCCGATGTGGGCGCTGGTGATGCTGCTGTTCGGCGGCTTCGCGGTGAAGATGGCCGCGGTGCCGTTCCACCTCTGGCAACCGCAGGCCTACAGCGAGGCGCCCGGTGCGGGCGCGGCCTTCCTCGGTGCGATCTCATCGCGCATGGGCCTGTTCGCCATGGCGCTGGTGCTGGTCAAGCTGGTCGGTTTCGACTACCTGGCCGACGCACAGGCCTGGGTCAGTCCGCAGGATGTCATGCTGCTGCTGTCCGCGGCCACCATCATCATCGGCGCCTATGTGGCGCTGCGCCAGGACGATGCGCGGCTGCTGCTGGCCTGGAGCGGCATCAGCCAGGGCGGCTACATGATGCTGGGGCTGTTCAGCGGGGCACCGCTGGCGGTGGCCGGCGGCCTGAGCCATTTATTCAGCTATGCCACCTACGAGGCCGGCCTGTTCATGGTGGTGTTCGCCGTTATCCACCGTACCGGCACCGCCGACATGAACCGTCTGGGCGGGCTGGTCACGCGCATGCCGCTGTCGTTCCTGGTGCTGCTCATGGGCATCATCGGGCTGGCCGGGCTGCCGCCGATCAACGGTTTCGTGTCGAAGTGGATGATCTACCGCGGCCTGCTCGACCAGGGCATGGTGCTCTATTTCCTGGTGTCGGTGATCGGCACCCTCGGCAGTGTGCTGTACTGCTACAAGCTGATCCACAATATCTTCCTCGGCCAGCTGCGCGTGGAACACGAGACGGTACGCGAGGCACCGTGGAGCATGACCGTGCCCATGCTGGTGCTGGGTGGACTGATGTTCGCCACCGGCTACATGCCGGGCCTCGTGCTCGACTGGGTGGCGCCGGCCATGACCTACCTCGGCATCCAGCCGCCGGAGTACACGCTCGGTGCCATCCTGACCGCCGGCGCGGACCTCGACATGCTGTGGCTGGTGACCTTCATGCTGGTCGGCTTCGGCATCGGCGCGGTGATTTTCTACTCGGCCGGCCGCGCGCAGCGCGTGCACCAGCTGAATAACTACGCAGGCGGGCATTTCCTGACGGCCGATACGCGTTACCAGTACAGCTACAATTTCTATCCGGCGCTGAACCGCCTGATCGGGCCGCTGTACCGCAACAGCTTCCAGTGGCTGGAATCCAGCGTGCTGTCGTTGATGAATTTCGTGTCCGCAGGGGCGCAGGGCATTTACCGCTCGGTGCACCCGTCGCTGTACCTGCTGGCCGTGGTGGTGCTGGTCAGCCTGTTCTGGGGGGTGGCGTGATGGACTGGCAGACGGTGCTCTTCGATGTCGTGGTCATGCCGCTGGTGGCCTTCATCGTCGGGCTGCTGCTGGTGCTGATGATGCGACGCACCCGCGCCCGGCTCGAGCGCCGCGTCGGGCCGCCGTTCTTCCAGCCGCTGTACGACATCCTCAAGCTGTATTCCAAGGACATCCAGATCTCGCACGGTTTCATCCATGATCTGGGCATCATCATGGTGGTTGGCGGCTACATTACGGTGGAGATGTTCCTGCCGGTGCCGGGCATGGTCGGGCTGGCCGAGAAGGGCGACCTGATTGCGCTGGTGTACCTGATGATGGTGCCGTCGCTGGGTATGGCGCTGGGCGTTGGCCAGTGCGCCAACCCGAACGGCTCGATCGGCATTTCCCGTGCGCTGATTTCCATGCTCGGCTACGACATCCCGTTCGTACTGGTCGTGGTCGCGGCCGCGGCCATGTACGGCACCACCAGCCTGCCGGAGATCATTGCCATCCAGCAGCAGGGTGGAATCTCGACCTGGGGTATCGCGAGCATGCCGGTCATGGCGCTGGCCGGCATTATCACCACCCACGTGATGCTGGCCAAGGAGCCGTTCGAGACCTACATCGCGCCGGCCGAGATCGCCACCGGGCCGATGGTCGAGATGGGTGGCAAATTCATGGGCGGACTGTTCGTCGTCCAGACCTTTCAGGTCTATACTGCAGGTGTGCTTTACACGACGCTGTTCCTGGGCGGCGGGCTCACCTGGTTCGATTTTCTGCCGAAGGTGTTTGCCGTGCTGTTCCTGCCGTTCGCGATCACCATCCTGTATCCGCGTTACAAGGCCGGAGAAGGTCTGCTCTGGGTGTGGAAATGGCCGACCGGTATCGCGCTGCTGGGACTGGCGCTGATCTTCATGCAGAGGTGACACCATGAGCGACAAGCAACTCGAAATCCCGGTTAGTCAGGGCAGTCCTGCGCCCGGCGGCGGTAACCCCTATCGCGGCGTGTTCGACCGCCTGCAGGATTTCTGCCGCGCCCGCTCGCTGTTCATGCTGCATTACTGCACCGGTTGCGGCGCCATCGAACTGCCGCCGGCGATGACCTCGCGCTACGACATGGAGCGGCTCGGCATCCAGCCCATGGCCACGCCGCGTCAGGCGGACATCCTGCTGGTCACCGGTTATGTCGCCACCAAGACCCTGAAGCGCATCCTGCTGACCTACGAGCAGATGAGCGCGCCGCGCTATGTCATTGGCATCTGCTCCTGCACCGTGAACGGCGGTATGTACTGGCAGAGCTACGCCACGGTGAAGAAACTTAACGACTACCTGCCGGTCGATATGTACATCGCCGGTTGCATGCCACGCCCGGAAGCGGTCATCGTCGGTCTGCAGAAGCTGATGGAAAAGATCGACGCCGGCCGCGCGGAGTCATGGAAGGACTACTATCGCAATTACGACCAGTACCTCGGCAAGCAGCAGGCACTGTTCGGCGAGCGCTGGCAGACACCGACCGACATCATCGCCGAGGCGCGCCGCTACGAGCTGTTCGGGCCGGGCACGGTGGGTGCGAACACCGCGCTGCTGGAGCAGTACCAGACACCGCTGGAGATGCCCTCTACCCCGGTGTTCGGGCGCGAGCGCGAGAAGATAGAACGGTAGGGTGCGCCCTGCGCACCGTCCGGAGTTATGGTGCGCAGGGCGCACCCTACACAAGGGAAATTAAACCCGCAGGCAAATTTCATGGATAGCGG
>JBATJF010000016.1:0-3211 GCA_049668345.1 Gammaproteobacteria bacterium | reverse complement strand
CCATATCCCCGGCCAGCAGGCACTCGATGCCCAGCGACATGTCGTCGAGGCGCCCGGCCGCGTTCAGGCGCGGACCGACTGCAAAGCCCAGGTCGGCCGCCACCGTGCGCGCAGGATTGCGGCCACCGGCCTCCAGCAGGGCGCGAATGCCGGGCACGCATTGCCCGGCACGAATCCGTGCCAGGCCCTGCTGCACCAGGATGCGATTGTTGCGATCCAGCGGCACCACGTCGGCCACCGTGCCGAGCGCGACCAGGTCCAGCCATTGCGCCAGGTTGGGCTCTGCCAGCTGTTGTTGCGCGAACCAGCCCGACTCACGCAGGTGCGCGCGCAGCGCCAGCATGACGTAGAACGCGACACCGACCCCGGCCAGCGACTTGCTGGGGAAGGAATCACCCGGCAGGTTCGGATTCACGATGGCATCGGCCTCGGGCAGCACCGCACCGGGCAGGTGATGATCGGTGATCACGACGCGGATGCCGGCCTGCCGTGCCGCCGCCACGCCGGCGAGGCTGGAGATGCCGTTGTCCACTGTCATGATCAGCGCCGGCTGCCGCCGGCGGGCAACGGCGACGATCTCCGGCGTCAGGCCGTAGCCGTATTCGAAGCGGTTCGGTACCAGGTAGTCGACATCGCTCGCGCCCATGGCGCGCAGTGCATGCAGGCACAGCGCGCAGCTGGTGGCGCCGTCGGCGTCGAAATCACCGACGATCAGGATACGCTGCCGGTCGCTGATGGCCTGCGCCAGCAGAGCGGCGGCGGACTGCAGCCCGCCCAGCTGTTGCGGCGGGATCAGTTTGTCGAGGGTGTAATCGAGGTCCGCGCCCGAGGCGACCGCGCGCGCCGTGTAGACCCGGCGCAGGATGTCGGGCAGCCCGTCCGGCAGGTCGGCCGGTGCCCCGGATAATTCCCGCCGGATGATGCGCCGGCTCATCCCGTCACTACCGCTTCGAAGTGGCGCATGCGCTTCCAGAAGGCGCGCTGCCGCTTGCGATCTGTGCTCAATCGCCGGCCGTTGCAGGTCTCGATGACCAGTGACCCGATGCGCCCGCTGTGGAGCGCGTTCTGCAACGGCATGAACCAGATCCTCTCCATTTCCCCGAGCTGCACCAGCCAGCCCTCGATGTCATTGTAGTGCGCCGGCCAGGCCAGGCTGTCGAGTACCAGCAGGCGGTTCCGGCCAGTATCGTCTGACAGCAGGTCACCCACATACTCCGGCACGGCGCGGCCGCCGATGCCGGCATGTCGCGCCAGTCCCAGCGCCAGGGCATCATCGGCGTAGACCGCATCCACCCCGGCCTGCACCGAGAGCGGCAACACCCCGCCGCCCCACAGCCACAGGCTGTTGATCACCGGCTCGCCGCGCTGTTCGCGCGCCTGGTTGACCGGGTGCTCGTGCAACAGCATCTGCAACTCGTTCAGTACGGCGGCCCAGCGGCCGGCGTCCCCGCCCCGCGGCAGCAGGGTATCGATATCCAGACCTGCCGCCTGCGCCGGCGGCGTGGTCTGCAGGTCCGGCGCCATCGGCAGGCTCAGATACCAGCGTTGCGGGTGCAACGCGCTCAGCTGCCAGTCCTGCGCGGCATTGAATGCATTGATACTGGCCACCAGCGCATCGGCCTCGTCCTGCGTGATAAAAAAACTGTGCGACTCGAACAGGCGCAGGCGGCTCTGGTCGGCACGCAGGTGCACCGGGTCTGCCCGCAACAGGTAACGCGTCGGCGCCGTGCCGCTGTCGGCCAGGTAGCTCAGGGGCGCGACCGGCGGTGCGTCTGTCGCGGACACACCGAACAGGTGACAGAGCGTCGCCTCCATCCCGGTGCAGGGCACGGTCTCGACGGTGCTGCGCGACAGCAGCCGGTCCAGTGCCGCCGGCCGGGTCTCGATGTAATCGGTGACGGAGCGGTCGACGACCGGGCCGGCCAGGCCCGGGATCAGCAGGACAAGCTGGTCAACGTCGGCAGCCACCCGCGGATCAGGACAGGTTGGCCATGATCGCCGCCTGCACCGCGCCGAGTTCCGCATCCACGGTCAGCATGCCGCCCTGGCACTGCTTGATCGCGGTGTCCGGATCCTTCAGGCCGTGCCCGGTCAGCGTGCACACCACGGAGCTGCCCTCGGGGATGCGCCCGGACTGGATGTCGCGCATGGCGCCGGCCACGGAGGTGGCCGAGGCCGGCTCGCAGAAGATACCTTCCTTTTCGGTCAGCAGCTTCTGCGCCGCGAGGATCAGTTCGTCGGTGCACTCGTCGAACCAGCCACCGGATTCCTTCTGCACTTCCCAGGCACGCTCCCATGACTGCGGGTGGCCGATGCGGATGGCGGTGGCGACAGTCTCCGGGTGATCGACCATGTGCCCGCGCAGGAACGGCGCGGCACCGGCGGCCTGGTAACCCACCATGACCGGACGGGCGCCGGTGACCGCCGGTCTCTTGTACTGGCAGGTGCCGTCGCAGTAGGCGCAGGCGGCGGTATTCAGCGCGGCGTATTCGCTGTAGCCAATCCAGTGTGCGGTGATGTTGCCGGCATTGCCGACCGGCAGGCAGTGATAGTCCGGCGCGCGGCCGAGCTCGTCCACGATCTCGAAGGCCGCGGTTTTCTGACCCTGCAGACGGTAGGGATTGATGGAATTGACGATGGTCACCGGCGCCTGCGTGGCGACTTCCTTGACCAGCGCCATGCCGGCATCGAAGTTGCCGCGGATCTGGATCACCACCGCACCATGGATCATGGCCTGTGCCAGCTTGCCGAGCGCGATCTTGCCTTCAGGGATCAGCACGAAGGCGGTAATGCCGGCCCGCGCCGCGTAGGCGGCGGCGGCGGCCGAGGTGTTGCCGGTCGACGCGCAGATGATGGCGCGGCTGCCCTCGGCCACTGCCTGCGTCACCGCCATGGTCATGCCGCGGTCCTTGAACGAGCCGGTCGGGTTGAGTCCCTCGTACTTGATGTACATATCGACGTGCTTGCCCAGCGCGGCGGGAATGTTCTCCAGCCTGATCAACGGCGTGTTGCCCTCGCCCAGGCTGATCAGCCGCGTGCTGTCCGTGACCGGCAAACGGTCGCGGTAACGTTCGATCAGCCCGGTGTAGCGTTTCGATTCTGGCATGTCTGTTTCCTTCTGGAAAAACAATCTCGCGCAAAGACGCAAAGGCGCCAGGAAAAACACATGCCACTGAGGGCACGGAGTTCACAGAGAATTACAGGTCGGCCC
>JBATJF010000015.1:0-7242 GCA_049668345.1 Gammaproteobacteria bacterium | reverse complement strand
AGGTGGTCACCTCCATCAATGACCTGCTGCGACGCCTCGATGCCTCGTTCCGGCGCGAGAAATCCTTTGCCGCGGACGCTGCGCACGAGTTGCGAACACCCCTGAGTGCAATGAAAATTCACCTGCACAATCTCGCTCTTGACCTGCCGTCCGGCAACCACAACCTGCAACAGCTCGAATCCGCCACCACGCCGCAGAACGTGGTCGAACAGGTGCTGGCACTGCATTGCACGGCACCGGACGAGATCATGGTGCGCTTCGAACCCATCGACCTGCATGCGCTGGCGCAGGACTACATCGCACGCAAATATTCCCGGTTCGAGGAAAGAAACCAGCTGCTGGAACTCGAGGGTGAACGCGCCTGCGTGGCGGGCGACCGCTTCGCACTCGAGACGCTGCTGCAGAACCTGCTCGATAATGCCTGTAAATACACCCCGGCCGGCGGCATGATCCGGGTGTCCGTGCAGGAGCGGGATGCGCATGCCATCCTGCGGGTACAGGACTCGGGCCCCGGCATACCCGCTGACCAGCACGATCGTATATTCGATCGTTTCTACCGGGGGGGTGGTGATCAGCACGCTTCCGGCACCGTTGGTTGCGGACTGGGCCTGTCTATCGTCAGACACGTCGCGGACCTGCACCATGCCAGCATTACTCTCTGTGTCGGAGTTCGCAGGCGGCCTGTCAGTCAGCGTATCGTTTCACGCCTGCACCAATGAGACACGGGGCAGTGCCGGCAGCTGCACTGGGAGGGTGGCCTGATTCTCGGCATGGAGGACGACACACCCGATCGCACTGTCAGGCTGCTGCTGGAGTACGAATTCTAGCCGGCATTATACAACGGACGTCGGTTATCCGCCGGACAACGCGTAAAAACAATGCCCGCATCCTGCGATGCGGGCATTGTTCAGGCCTAGCGACCGGTAACGGTCGGGCTTACTCCCCCGGTATCGTGGTGAGACCGAGAATTTCCCAGTCCTGCATGCCGCCGCGGTACCACTTGAGCTTTTCCGCCGGGTAGCCGAACCTGAGCAGGTTAAGGATATTGTTCGGTGACTGACCGCACCACATTCCGTTACAGAACATCACCAGCGTCCTGGCATTGCTGAAATCCCACAGGCCTTCCTGTTCCCTGACATTGAAACGGCCGGTGAGGATCTCGCCAATCGAAATCGGATCCGCCCCCTGGGCCGGGTTCAGTGCAGTCCAGGGTATGTTTACCGATCCCGGTATAGTGCCTTTCTTCACCCAGTCAGGGGTGCGTGAATCGATGACCAGGATGCTCTCGTCGCCGGCGGCGATTTTCCCGAGGTAGTCGATGACCTCGAGTTCCGCAATGGTCTCGACGCCGGGTGCCAGCGTGCCAGGCTGGATGCAGAACGGCGGGCATTTCCTGGAGGTCTTGCCAAACGCCGGGTTGACGGCGTTGTTCTGGTCCTGGATGCGCGAAATCGTGGTCTTCTTGCCCATGTGCACGACATCGGCCGAGGCCATGTCCGGGGTGATCCTGACGGCGACCTCACCGGCAGCCATGAGCGAGACAGGCGACATGAAAGCCGCGACAATGAGCAAAGACAGGACAGGATTTTCGATTAACTTCATGTGTTGACTCCTTCTGTTATCTGGAAAGTGACATTACAACGCCGGGTAAACAGCGAGCTGTCATTCGCAATCCGGTTCTTCCTCGGCAGCGGCTTTTTTATCCGGCGGCTGCTTGTCAGCAGCTCCGCCGTTGCCGGTGCCGGAAGTATCCGCCGGCTGCTCCGCTGGCAGTGGTTTGGTAGCGGTATCTGCCGTCTCACCGGCCATCAACGGCTGCATAACGGAAGTGATGAGCAGTGATATGACGATCAACACTTGTTTCACAGCGAGGTTATCCTCCGGTTGGAGATGCCAGTATATCGACTTTCAGTGACAGGCGGGATGTGCTGCATCGACAGCCCGCCCGTATCCTTCAGCTATCGTGCGCACTGCTAGCCGGCCTTGCTGATTTTCTTTACATGTTTTGCGTGCAAAGCAACCCGGGCTTCGTAGGCTTTCCTCGCAATCCGGATATCCTCGAGGAAATATCCCAGCTCGTCCATATGCAGCGCCTGTGGCCCGTCGACGAGTGCCTTGCTCGGAAAGGGGTGGAAATCCACCAGGACCATGTTGGCGCCGGCGATGACGCCCTGTGCAGTCACATGGAAGATGTCGAGAATGCCCTCGCTGGTCGCGTCTCTTGTGCCGACCGAATGTGAAGGATCGATACAGACCGGCATGCGGGTCAGCCGATGCACGACAGGCACCTGGGCGAAATCTATGAAGTTGCGATGCGGATCACCCATGTTGGTCTTCATGCCGCGCAAACCGAACACGACACGACGGTTGCCCTCGCTGGCCAGATACTCCGCCGCATTCAGCGATTCCTCGAGTGTAATGCCGAAACCGCGTTTGAGCAGCACGGGGAACTCGGGTTCGCGACCGATCACCTTGAGCAATTCGAAATTCTGGGTATTGCGGGTACCGACCTGCAGCATCACACCGGTTGGATGACCCGTCAGCTCGAGCGCCTCGTGGATTTCCGTGACATGCGAATCGTGGGTGACCTCCATTGCGATCACCTTGATGCCGTACTTGCCGGCCAGTTCGAACACCCAGGGCAGGCATTTTTTGCCGTGCCCCTGAAACGAGTAGGGATTGGTGCGCGGCTTGTAGGCGCCCATGCGCGTGCACTGCTGGCCGTGTTCCTTCAGCGCCTTCATCATCAGTTCGACGTGTTCGGGTGTGTCCACGGCACACAGCCCGGCGAAGACATTCAGGTTGTCCTGGCCGAAACGGATGCCGTTGTAGTCGAACCAGGTGGGGCGATTGTCATCGTGGTGGCGGCCGAGTATGCGGTATTCCTCCGACACGCGGACCACGCGCTCGACGCAGGGCAGGCTGGCCATGTCCGCGGTCTGCAGCGATGCCGTGTCACCCACCAGATAGATTTCGGTCAGCGTCTGCTGGATACCTTTTTCATCGTGCACACGCGTCTGGATGTTGTTCAGGTTGGAGAGAAACTCCAGCAGTTGCCGGTAGTCCTCGCCATCCTTGTTGGTATCCGGAGATAAAATGAGGATCATTATCCTGGTCCGCCGTCTTCAGTAAAAAAACACTAGCATGAATCCCTGCCACTGCCTACCACGCAGCCGCGTCGAGTCTGTCAGCTAGTCACGAAATCGCTCGGTCAGTGGCTGGTAGGCATCGATGCGACGGTCGCGCAGGAATGGCCAGCTGCGTCGCAACTGCTCGGTGCGTCCCAGGTCCACCGGCACCACCAGCGTCTCCGCATCGTCCGTACCGGCCTGTGCGAGCAATTCACCCTGTGGCCCGATCACGCTGCTGCTGCCCCAGAAGCGGATTCCGGCAGTCGCGCCGGACGAATCCGGTTCATGACCGATCCGGTTGCAGGTCAGCACGGGCAGGCAGTTGCTGATGGCATGACCGCGTTGCACCGTCAGCCAGGCCTCGCGCTGCCGTGCCTGTTCATCGCTGCTGTCGTCGTAGTCCCAGCCGATTGCGGTCGGGTACAGCAGCAGTTCTGCACCGGCCAGTGCCATCAGGCGCGCGGCTTCCGGGTACCACTGGTCCCAGCATACCAGTACGCCGAGCCTGCCCAGCGAGGTATCGATCGGTGTAAAACCGAGGTCACCTGGCGTGAAATAGTATTTCTCATAGTAGCCGGGGTCATCCGGTATGTGCATCTTGCGGTAGCGGCCGGCAATTGAACCGTCGGCGTCGAGTACCGCTGCGGTATTGTGATACAGGCCGGCGGTGCGTTTCTCGAACAGCGAGGCGACGATGACCAGCCGGTGTTGCGCGGCCAGCTTGCCGAGCCGTTCGGTGGTCGGGCCAGGAATGGATTCCGCCTGGTCAAAATTGGTGGCGTCCTCCACCTGGCAGAAGTAAGTGCCGCGGTGCAGCTCCTGCAGCAGGACCAGTTGCGCCCCGTTGTCGGCGGCGTTCTCGATGCCGGCGATAGTGGCTGCAAGGTTCGCCTCGGAATCGGTGCCGCAGCCATGCTGCACCAGTGCAACCCTGATAATCCTGTCGTTCATGTCAGTCACTCGCCGCCTTGAGTACGCCCGCCGGGAGTTGCATTGTAGCGCAATGCAGACTGCCGAATTGCTGGATCAGGGGCAGGCAGTTGATCGGTATGATGTCGCGCCCGGGGAAACAGTCCTGCAGTCGCTGCAGTGCAATGGCGTCGGCGGGATCCTCGTACACCGGCAGTAATACCGCGCCATTGATCACCAGGAAGTTGGCATAGCTCGCTGGCAGGCGTTGTCCGGCGGCGTTATGGACGGCCCTTGGCAGGGGCAGCGGGACAAGCCGGTAGGGCGCACCGGTCAGGGTGCGGAAAGCCTGCAGCTCCTGTTCCATGGCCGCCAGTGGTGCAAAATGCATATCAGCACGGTCGGGGCAGTGTGCGTAGGCGATGGTATCTGCATCGCAGAAGCGTGCCAGCATGTCGACGTGCGCATTGGTATCATCGCCGGCCAGTTCGCCATGCTCCAGCCACAACACCCGTTCGATTCCGAGGTGTTCGCGCAGCGCCGATTCCAGTGCCGGCTTGTCCAGCCCGGGATTACGGGTCGGCGACAGCAGGCAGTGCGACGTCGTCAGCAGTGAGCCCGCGCCATCGGTGTCGATACTGCCACCTTCCAGCACCAGTGGCAGGCGCTGATACTCGAGTGTCCCGAACAGGCCGGCGGCATAAAGACTGCCGGAAACGGCATCGTCCAGCGTGGCATTATACTTGCCGCCCCAGGCATTGAACACGTAGTCCTGCAGGGCCGGCCGGCCATCGGCAAGTATCGTCAGGGGACCGTAATCACGCACCCAGGTATCGTTGCTGCGTATGCAGCAGAAGACGACCCGATCCAGCACGATACCGGCCCCGCTCAGTACGGACTGCACGTGTTGCCGGTGTTCGGCGTCATAGCAGATCACCAGCAGGTGTTCTCGATCGACCACGGCACGCGCGATGTCGATGTAGACCGGCTCGATAGCGGCAAGCTGGTGTTGCCAGTCCGAGTGCCGGTGAGGCCAGGTGAGTATTACCCCCGACTGGGGTGCGAATTCGGGTATCAGCACGTGGGTACAATAAAACAATAGCCGGTCATGAGACCGGCTATGATACATCAGCAAATGCGGATTGGTTTACTGTCGGTGGACGACGGAATGCACCACCCGGTCATTCTCGAAGATGACCGAGAAGCCATCGTAATCCCAGCGCGTGATCGGTGGCTGGAACGGCCCGCCATTGACGGATACGGTGGGCTGTTCGACCGCCGGACTTCCGAAGGTCTGGCGTACGCCGGACATGCTCAATCCGGCCCGCGGGGTCTGTATGGCAGGGGCGGACTCGATACTGTCGACCAGCAGCACGTCGGCCGTAACCGGTCCGGCCAATGTCAGGGGCAATGCCAGGGACAGCAGCAGTGTGCGCACACGGTTCATAGCTAACTCCTTGGTAAACATATCATTTACAATCCCACCGGGGTGCCTGCACTATAGCATTCAGGCCTGAAATACAAAAGCGATAATTGAATATAATGTGATTGAAATCACTAACCTGCGTATAACCTGTCAGGCTATCGGCGGGCGTCGTCAAATACTGTACACGGGAGAGACAGCATCACACACAGCATCACGCATCGCTTCGCCGTCGCGCCCATGCTGGACTGGACCGACCGCCATTGCCGCTACCTGTACAGGTTGCTGACCCGGCATGCGCTGCTGTACACGGAGATGGTGACCACGGGGGCCATCCTGCACGGCGCGCGCGAACGCTACCTGCGCTACGATCCGGCCGAGCACCCGGTGGCGCTGCAGCTGGGCGGCAGCGATCCCGCCGCACTGGCCAACTGCGCCGCCATTGCTGCGGAGCATGGCTACGACGAGATCAACCTCAATGTCGGCTGTCCCAGCGACCGCGTCCAGTCGGGGCGTTTCGGCGCCTGCCTGATGGCGGAACCGGAGCGGGTGGCGGAGTGCGTTGCGGCCATGGCCGGCGCGGTCAGCATCCCGGTTACCGTCAAGACCCGCATCGGCATCGACGATCGCGATTCCTATGAAGCACTGGCGGATTTCGTGCAGACGGTTGCCATTGCCGGCTGCCGCAGCTTCATCGTCCATGCACGCAAGGCCTGGCTGCAGGGCCTGAGCCCGAAGGAGAACCGGACCATCCCGCCGCTGCAATACGGCGTCGTCTGGCAGCTCAAGCGTGACTTTCCCGAACTGGAGATGATCGTCAACGGCGGTATCGATTCGCTGGCTGCGGCAGCGGAACAGCTGCGCGAGGTGGACGGTGTCATGCTGGGGCGCGCCGTCTACCACAATCCCTGGCTGCTGGCGGACGTGGACGGCCGTTTCTTCGATGACCACCACGCATTGCCGACGCGCGAGCAGGTGGTCGCAGGGATGTTGACATATATTGAAAGGGAACTGAAAGCCGGCACACCGCTCAAACACATTACGCGGCACATGCTGGGTCTGTTCCAGGGCATGCCCGGGGCACGCGCCTGGCGCCGGGAGCTCAGCTGCCATGCGCCAGACCCGTCAGCAGGCGCCGGGGTCCTCGTCGCGGCACTGGCCCAGGTGACGGCCGCCGCGCAACAGCAACCCTTATCAACCGGATACGGACAGCAGCATGGATGAGTTCGTCAGCACGCACGAGACCACGATACGCCTGGCTGCCTTCTTCGGTGTTTTTCTGGTTATGGCCGTGTGGGAGGTGCTGGCACCGCGGCGCAGCCTGACCCAGCCGAAGGGCTCGCGCTGGCTGAACAACATTACGCTGGTGGTACTCAACACGCTGCTGCTACGGTTGCTGTTCCCGACCGCCGCCGTGGGCGTGGCCGCCCTGTGCAATGAGCGGCAGTGGGGACTGTTCAACCAGGTCGATATCCCCAACATACTGGCGGTGGTCGCGACGGTGGTAATCCTGGACGGCCTGATCTACCTGCAGCATGTGATGTTTCACGCCGTACCGGCGCTGTGGCGACTGCACCGCGTGCATCACGCGGACCTGGATTTCGATGTCACCACCGGAGCACGCTTTCATCCCATCGAGATTATCCTGTCGATGCTGATCAAGTTCGCCGCCATCGTGCTGCTGGGACCGCCGCTGCTGGCGGTGGTGATTTTCGAGGTCGTGCTGAATGCCACGTCCATGTTCAACCACGGCAATGTGCGGCTGCCGTTGTGGCTGGA
>JBATJF010000014.1:0-3509 GCA_049668345.1 Gammaproteobacteria bacterium | reverse complement strand
CAGTATCGTGCTTGACCAGCTGGGCTTCGGTCTCGACAGGAGCGCGGTACCGGATCCGGTCACGACCCGGGTCACCACCGGCAATGTCGCGCACATCGTCAAGGCCAGCGAGGCGCTGGGTGAACTGGTACGCCGCACCCGGGACCTGATTGCAGCGACCGGCAAGCCGACCAGCGGCAGCGGCGTGATATCCGCGCTGGCAGCCGATCTGGTTGACGGCTTCATCGATGGCCTGGGTGCCAGCGGTACCGATGCGACGGTATCAGCGGTGGCGAACGTGGTATCGGCCCAGGTGCTGGTCGAGGCCATGAGCAACAGCCTGCGAGTCGGCGGGGTGATTGCAACGAATGTGATCGACCAGTCCATCAGGAGCACACAGTCCGGTGTCAGCAACGCGCAGCTCAGCGGCAGTGTACGAATCAACAACCAGATGATTCGGCAGGCCGGCGTTGCGCTGAAAGCCGTACAGGTACTGGACAGCAGCAGTGCGGTCAAGACTGTCGTACAAAAAGTCGCCGGGCTGAGTGCAAACAGCACGGCAAGCAGCGTGGCCAGGGTGCTGCCGGCCGTCACCACCAGCACGCTGTCCGGTGCCGCCGGCAAGGTTGCCAGTGCCGCGCGCGCCGACATCACGCAAATCAACCAGGCCGTCTTCGCCCAGGCCGATACGGGTACCACGACGGCGTCGTCCGGATCCACAGGTTCGACCGGATCTACAGGTTCGACCGGATCTACAGGTTCGACCGGTTCCACAGGCTCAACTGGTTCTACAGGCTCCACCGGCTCGACCGGTTCTACGGGCTCGTCCGGGTCCACGGGCTCGACGTGTTCCACGGGCTCCACCGGCACCGCGAGTTCCGCCACGAACGGCAGTTTCACTGTCAGCTGGACGGCACCGGTCGCGCGCAGTGACGGCAGCGCCCTGTCGCTGTCCGCGATCGGCGGCTACCGGATCTACTACGGCAACAAGCGCGGCAGCTATCCGAACAGCAGCAACATTACCGATGGCACCGCGCGCAGTGCGACCGTGACCAACCTGGCTTCGGGCGCCTATTACCTGGTCATGACAACCTACGATAGCAGCGGACTGGAGAGCGGTTACTCGCCAGAGGTGGTCAAGAATGTACCCTAGGAGCCCTGGCCATAGTCTGCGAGGACACGCCGCCAGGAGGACGTCGGCATGAGCGTTACCCGGCCGCGCGTGCTGCTGGTGGATGATGATCGCAGTCTGCTGCGGCTGCTGTCCATGCGTCTGTCTGCCGCGGGATATGGCGTGCTGGCCGTGGACAGCGGCGAGCAGGCGCTGGCGGACTTTCCACTGTATCAGCCCGATCTCGTTATCACCGACCTGCGCATGGGCGGCATGGACGGCATGACGCTGTTCGACCGGCTGCACGCACGCGACCCCGATCTGCCGGTGCTGATACTGACCGCGCACGGCACGATACCGGATGCCTTCGATGCGGCCAGCCGCGGCGTGTTCAGTTACCTGACCAAACCTTTCAGCAGCAAGTTGCTGCTCGAGCACATGCAGCGGGCGATCCAGTCCAGGCAGGGCGTGAGGGTCTGCGCGGGTACTGGTTGAAGGCGGGTCAGGGCTCCCAGGCCAGCAGCACCTCGCCGTGCCACTGGATGTCCTGCGCGACCTGCTGACGAGTGCGCATTTCCACCCGCAGCGATGTACTCGCGCGCAGCGCGGAGGCGAGGTCCTGCAGCGGCGTGCTGTAATCGGGCGACGAACGCAGGTAGGTGATCAGCGGCAGGCCGTCTTCGAGATAGAGCGTGGCAGCGGTCCCGACCCATACGGGCTGACCGCTGCCCAGCAGCTGCATGCCGGACGGCCACAGCCGCACAACCACCCGCTGGCGGTTGTCGGCGTCGGCCGGACCAACCAGCATGAACTGCTGGTGTTTGCCATCGTTCACCTCGGGCAACACCGGCAGATCCCCGATGGCGGGGGCGGGGGCGAGCCAGTTCATCGCCGTCAGCGGACTCAGAGCCGGGGCCGTGTGCCAGCCGGCCCGGGTGAGTACCCGCTGCAGGGATTGCAGCGAGCCTGCCCACTGAAAATTGAGGGGCTGCTCGTTGCGGCCCTCGAGATCAATACGATATGCGGGAACGGCTTCCCACCCGGCGGTACGCCAGGTGGCAGCGGTAACCCGCTGCACAGAGTCGTGAGGAATGTAATGCGCAAGTACATCTTCGTAGCCATGCTGCCGTGCCTGCCAGCTGCCGACCGCGACCAGCAGGATCGTGCTGACAGCCAGCAGGGAGCGGGTCTGCAGCGTCGGGGCCGGATGCCGGTCGTAGGCGATGCCGATCAGCGCCACCCAGAAGATCCCCAGGCTGAGACCTGCCAGTACATCGGAGAGCCAGTGTGCGCCGAGGTATAGTCGGGACAGGCTGATCGGGGCGATCAGGGCGCCGGCGCAGAAGTAGGGTAGCCAGCGCCGGGTGTGCGGCAGCTCGCGCGCAATCAGCAGGGCGAGAAAACCGTACACCGCGACACTCATGCTGGTATGGCTGCTGGGAAAGGAATAGCTGCCGTTGTAGGCCACCGGGCGTGCGATGTGAGTGGTGACTTTGAGGATCCAGGTCAGCAGGCCGGTGCTGGCATACACCGCGAGCCAGTGCAATGCGGCCTTGCTGTAGCCCTTCCAGAACAGCCACAGGCAGCTGCCCGCGATGACCAGCGCCAGTACCAGGTTGTCGCCGAGCCGGGTAAAGAACACCATGATGGTGTCCGCCCAGGGCGTACGCAGCTTGCTCAGGTTCTGGAACACATAGGCATCGATCCCCTCGAGCGAGTGACCGTACATGACCTGCCGGGAGATCAGCAGCAGCAGCCAGAGCGCGATGAAGAACAGGACCGACAGGATGGCGAGACCGCGCGCCTCCGGGTGGTCGCGGTCCAGCAGCGAGCCGGCCAGCGGCCGGATGCGCGGATGGTCGCGGCTCCACAGCAGCGCCCGTTCCAGCAGGCCGCCGACATGCGGTTGCAGCAGCCGGATCAGGCTGCCGATCAGCCAGACGCTGCCCCAGGCCAGTCCGGCGATGACGACCAGCAGCACCACCAGCCGGCCGGCGACCTCGGCGGCAAGCCCCAGCGAGGCGCCGAACACGATACCCGGCAGGATGTAGACCGGCGCCCACAGCAGGCAGGCGAGACTGTCGATGGCCAGGAAGCGCGCGGTGGGCATGCTCATCATGCCCGCGATGGCCGGGACGATCGGACGCAACGGTCCGATGAACCGTGCCATGAAGATACCCTTGCCGCCGTGACCCACGAAAAAATCCACGCCGCGGTTGACCAGTACCGGGTAGCGCCGGAACGGCCACACCACGCGCAGGCGCTGGTGGTAGTGCCGGCCGATCAGGAAGCTGATGATGTCGCCAAGTGCGGCACCGAGCGTGGCCCAGAGCAGGATGGGATACAGCGGCAGGGTACCGGTGGCGACCAGGGCGCCGGCGCCGAACAGCAGTGCCGCGCCCGGTATCAGGAGTCCCAG
>JBATJF010000013.1:0-3702 GCA_049668345.1 Gammaproteobacteria bacterium | reverse complement strand
TGCTGCAGTGAGTGTCGTTTTCCGATTTACGCTTGATTGTTCGCTGTTTGAATCTTATTAGTGGTAAGCGGATAGAGGCTGATTGTGATGATGTGTTTCAGGTTATCCATGCGCTGGCGAATCACATTACTGAGCATACTGCTGCTGTTGAAGGGTTGTGCCACGGTACCGCCGGATCTCGGCCGCAGTGATGTTGATGCATTGGTCGGCGAGCGAGGTGTACCTGTCGATGCGGGGGGAAGCGGAAGCCGCGACTCCCTGGTCGGGTCATTGACGAGTCAACCGCTGGATGCCGAGAGTGCCATTCGCATTGCCCTGGTGAACAATCCCGAGCTGCAAGCCATCTATGCACAGTTAGGGATTGCGGCTGCGGACGTGTACGCCGCTGGCCGCATTCGCAACCCCGTTTTTTCAGCGGCCATCCTTGATTCCAACCGGGCCGGCGACAAAGATCAGCTTACGTTTGGGCTGGTTGCGTCATTCACCGATCTGCTGACGTTACGCGCGCGCCAACGTCTGGCCACGGCCGAGTTTGCACGCATGAAGCAATCGATCGGGTCCGAAGTCCTGAGAATAGCGGCGGATGCGGAAGCCGCGTACTACCGCTACGTAGCGGCCAGGCAGGTAGCCGCGCTACGGGCGCAGATCGCCAGGGCGGGCTTGCTTTCCGCCGATCTTGCAAGGCGATATCATGCGGCCGGCAACCTGACGCCGCGAGACCTGGCACTGCAGCAGGCGGCCGCCGCCGAAGCGCAGCTGGCGGCATTGGAGGCCGATGCCGGGCGCTATAGCCTGCGTACCGACCTGGCGACAGTGCTGGGGCTGTCGGTAGCCGGTACCTGGGATGCGCCTGCGCGGTTACCGGTACCGCTCGAGCAGGAGGACGCTTTAATCAGTTTGCTGGCGCTGGCGAAACAGAGCCGCCTTGATCTCGCGGCCGCACACACGAGTACCGACATTGTCGCTGACCGGCTGGGGGTCACGAACTGGACGCGTTGGTTGGGCGAACTGGAAGTGGGCGCCGAGCGAGAACGCGAAACGGACGACACGCGACTGACAGGCCCCACCGTCGCCTGGGAAATTCCGCTCTTCACGCAGCACCGCGATGAGTGGTTGCGAGTCGATGCCGGGTTACAGATCGCCATTGCAGACGTGCAACGCATATCAATAGCTGTTGATAACAGTGTGCGCCTGGCGTACGCCGCTACCGAAAATGCAAAGGCCCGCGTTGACGAGTACCATCATCGCCTGATACCGGCGCGCATGGCGGCCGTTGAACGCGCCCAGGAAGAAGAGAATTTCATGCTGATCGGTATTTTTGAACTGCTGGCTACGAAACAGCAGGAGTACGATGCCTATCAGGGGTATTTCGAAACGCTACGCGATTACTGGTTATCCCGCGTCGAACTGGCCCGCGCGGTTGGCAACTCGCTGCCCAGCAGTGCAAACATCGGTGACCAGCGGCTCGATGTCGACGACTACATCCGCCCGCAGGGTGCCGGCAAGCACTCCGGTCATGGCGGTATGGGCGATGATTCCCGCATGGCACCCGTGGACCACTCGCAACATACCGGGAAGGATAATCAACGCGAAACGTCTCCCGTGGACCACTCGCAGCATATCGGTAAAGACATTCAACGCGAAATGGATGAGGTAAGCCCCGGGCAGCCGGTTGTGCCGGCTGATCCGCTCCAGAGACATTGACATACATCTCAATACTGACAGAGGTTCGCCATGACATCACGACGCAAGTTTCTAACCTATACCGGTGTCGGTGCTGTCGCGGCCGCTGTTTCACCGGCGGCCACGGGCGCATCCCTTGAGGCTGCCGCGAAGGCCAGTGACGCGAAAGTACCCGCCACAGGCAATACGTCATACGTTCCGGTCAGGACCCTTAATGGCTGGACGTTGCCCTATAAGCTGAAAAACGGCGTGAAGGAGTTCCACCTGGTTGCCGAGGAAATCGAACACGAATTTGCGCCCGGTAGTGTGGCGAAGTGCTGGGGCTATAACGGTTCCACGCCGGGACCTACCATTGAAGCGGTAGAGGGTGACCGGGTCAGGATACTGGTAACCAATCGTTTAAAAGAGCACACCACGATCCACTGGCACGGTATCCTGTTACCGAGTGGCATGGACGGCGTCGGCGGCCTGTCACAGCCGCAGATCGGTCCGGGCGAGACCTATGCCTATGAATTTATATTGAAACAACATGGTACCCACATGTACCACCCGCACGCCGATGAAATGGTACAAATGGCGGTGGGCATGATGGGCATGTTTATTATTCACCCACGCGGGGGTGAGACAGTACCCATCGATCGGGATTATTGCTTCCTGACCCACAACTGGGCGTTACATCCGGGCACCTACCGGCCTGATCCATCGGTCATGGTCGATTTTGACCTGTGGACGTTCAACAGCAAGGTGTTTCCTGCCATTGATCCGGTTGTCGCGCGCAGCGGTGAGCGTGTTCGTGTGCGCATGGGCAATCTGTCGATGTGGAATCACCCGATACACATGCACGGTGTGCAGTTCCAGGTAACCGGGTCGGATGGCGGCCGCTGGCCACGGTCACAATGGCGGTCGGAAACCACCGAAATCATCGGTGTCGGCCAAACGCGGGACATTGAGTTCATTGCCGAACCCGGTGACTGGGCATTCCACTGTCACATGGCGCATCACACCATGAACGCGATGGGGCATGAAATTCCAAACACCCTGGGCGTGGACCAGACGGAGATTGATAATGAGATCCGCAAGATGTTGCCCGATTTCCTGGCCATGGGCCGCTACGGTATGGCCGAGCACCAGGAACACGTGGATATGGGACACCACACCGGACCTGAAAACACCCTGGCCATGATGACGGGCAAGGGACCGTACGGAAACATCGAAATGGGTGGTATGTTTACGACGGTAAAGGTACGGGATCATCTGCAGCGGGGCGATTACAGCGATCCAGGCTGGTACCGGCCAGCCACTGGCACCATTGCATCACGGATCAGCAGCAATCCCGACTTCGGCGATCCACCGCGCCAAAAACCCGGGAAGTAAAGCCGGGATCACAGGGAAAAGAGGACGGAGTGCAGCAAAAGATGACGGAGGGAATAAACCTGATTCCCACCATCCCCTTAAATTACCCATATTCCTCCTCTCCCTTCGGGAGTGGGTTGGGGAAAGGGGATCAAAATACAAACAGCCACCTTAACTATTCAGGTAATCACCGTAGGCGCTTTACGCCCCGTCCGCGCCTCGATCTCCGCGTTCGGTGCAAAAACAGGATCGTTGCATTCAGGCCGCCTCACGATAGTAGAAATTCAGCATACCGCCGAGCCGTTCGCGGCATTGGATCGGCCCATCGCTTGAATTGCCCGTGGCGCATGGCTCCAGCAATCGATTACCTGCACCCTGATGATTCCGTTCGCCGCGAAAATGCGCAACATACTCCCTGAGCGCCCGACGAAGCGATGCCTCCCCGAAAACAATCATGCGATCCCGGCATTCCTCTCTTATAGAACGCACAAACCGTTCTGCGAATGCGTTACAATTCGGCGCCCGCACAGGGCAGCGCACTGGCTTCACGCCCTCTCGATCCAGAAAATCTCTGAACGCCTCCGTGTATTTTGTATCGCGGTCCATAATGAGCTACCGACTGTCTAAAAGAAAACCGTCACTCACGTTTGTCAGGTTGCGGGCCAC
>JBATJF010000012.1:0-28723 GCA_049668345.1 Gammaproteobacteria bacterium | reverse complement strand
CGCTACGATTCGGGTAGTGTGAACAGGCCCTAGATCAGGATCATTTCGTTCTGGCCACCGCCGGCCGGAATCATCGGGTAGACATTCTCTTCCCTGTCGGTCAGGAAATCCAGGAATACCAGCCTGTCCTTCTGACGCATCGCCTCGATCAGCGCGCCCTCGACATCGGCAGGCCGCGTGATCTGGATACCCACGTGACCGTAGCTTTCCGCGAGCTTCACGAAGTCCGGCAGCGACTCCATGTACGACATGGCATAGCGCTTCTGGTAGAAGAACTCCTGCCACTGGCGCACCATGCCGAGGTAACCGTTATTCAGGTTGATGATCTTGATCGGTAATGAGTACTGGCGGCAGGTGGACAGTTCCTGGATGCACATCTGGATACTGCCCTCGCCGGTGATACAGGCCACTGTGCTTTCGGGATGGGCAAACTGCACGCCCATGGCTGCCGGCAGGCCAAAACCCATTGTTCCAAGCCCGCCGGAATTGATCCAGCGCCGTGGCTTGTCGAACTTGTAGAATTGCGCCGCCCACATCTGGTGCTGGCCCACGTCGGAGGTAATGAAGGCATCGCCGTTGGTCACATTGTAAAGTGTCTCGACCACGTATTGCGGCTTGATGAACTCGCTGTCCCGGTCGTATTTGAGGCAGTCACGCGAGCGCCACTCATCGATCTGCTGCCACCAGGCCGCCAGCGCCTCGGCATCCGGCCTCTGCGCATTGTTGCCGAGTTCTGCGAGCATGGACTTGAGCACGTTGTCGACACAGCCGACGATGGGGATGTCCACCTTGACGTTCTTGGAGATACTTGCCGGATCGATGTCGATGTGAACAATCCTCGCGTGCGGGCAGAATTTCTCGATATTGCCGGTTACGCGGTCATCGAAGCGCGCACCGATAGCGATCAGGACATCGCAATGGTGCATCGCCATATTGGCCTCGTAGGTGCCATGCATGCCCAGCATGCCGACGAACTGCCGGTCCGTCGCCGGGTAACCGCCCAGGCCCATCAGGGTATTGGTCACCGGGAAGTTGAGCTCGCGCGCAAGCGCGGTCAGGGATTCCGCGGCATCGCTGAGGATTACGCCACCGCCGGTGTAGACCATCGGCCGTTTGGCATCCAGCATCAGGCTCACGGCCCGCTTGATCTGGCCAATATGGCCGACATGCACCGGATTGTAGGAGCGGATGTGCACCTTGTCCGGATAATGGTACTCGGTCTTGTGCGCCGTAATGTCCTTGGGAATATCGACGACCACGGGGCCCGGCCGGCCGGTGGTTGCCACATAAAAGGCCTTCTTGATGGTCTCGGCGAGTTTCGTGACGTCCTTCACCAGGAAATTGTGTTTCACGCAGGGCCGCGTGATGCCGATGTTGTCGGCCTCCTGGAAGGCATCGTTGCCGATCAGGTGGGTTGGCACCTGGCCGGTGAACACCACCAGTGGAATCGAGTCCATGTACGCAGTGGCGATACCCGTTACGGCGTTGGTCGCACCCGGACCGGACGTTACCAGTACCACGCCCGGCTTGCCGGTCGAACGCGCATAACCGTCCGCGGCATGGGTGGCCGCCTGCTCATGGCGCACCAGGATGTGTTTGACCTTGTCCTGTGTGTACAGTGCATCATAGATGTGCAACACCGCACCGCCCGGGTAGCCGAAAACAAACTCGACACCCTCGTCCTGCAGTGAACGCACAAATATTTCCGCACCCGTCAATTCCACCTGATACTCCCGATACTCGCCCTAGCGCATTGTGATTGCGTAAAAAAAAGCCCGCTAGACGGGCAATCCGGTCACCTGCTCAAACCCAGAAAAGTACTGATAAGAATGGTAAAGGTCAAGGGATTCCCGGGACTGCCGATAGAACCCGGGTATCAGACTGTCTGACATGAATTGTGTGATCGGACGACTTGTTCTGACACCGAATTAACCATAGTATCCGTACAGATTTACATTACAGGGACTTAGCCATGATTCTCGCGCACTTACCTGCTGTGCCACGTAACCCGATGTTTTCCCTCATCCTGGCGGCCTGCCTGTTGCTGCTGCAGTCCGCGGCAACCGCGGATGTGTATAAATGGGTCAATGAAAACAACGAGGTCCAGTACACCCAGATGCAGCCACCGCCCGGTGTCAGCTATGTCCGCATCCAGACGAACGAGCATCCGGGCACGCTTCAGGCCCAGAGCGATGCCGATGTCGAAGACCAAGCCCCTGCCGGGGAAGCAGAATCCGGCAAATCAGCATCCCAGACCGATGCGGAAGCCATGGCCGAGTACGAGGCCGAAGTGGCGAAGATTTCCAAGCAAAACTGCACCATCGCACGCAACAATCTCGCCCAGCTCAACATGGGCGGACACCTGCGCTATCGCAACGATGCGGGGGAATACATCACCATGGGCGAGGAAGAGCGCCAGAAACGCATTGGCGAGGCCAACAAGCAGATCGAGATGTTCTGCAAAAAAGCAACCGAGTAATGCCGTTCCTCAGGATCCAGGTCAATACCGGGCTGGCACCCGCACAGGCGAAGAGTCTGGCCGCCAGGGCCTCCGCGCTCGTGGCCGAGCAACTGGGCAAGCCTGAGCGCTATGTCATGACCTCCGTGGAACACAATCCCGCCATGCTGTTTGCCGGCACCGATGCCCCGCTGGCTTACCTGGAACTCAAAAGTATCGGCTTGCCGGAATCTGCTACGGCAGACGCGTCCCGCGTCCTGTGCCAGCTGGTTGCCGGGGAAACCGGTGTCGACCCGGAGCGCATCTATATCGAGTTCAGCGATGCACCCCGCAAGATGTGGGGCTGGAACAGCGGCACATTCTGATGCGGCCGGTCTGGATGCTGGTGATCCTGGCAGCTGGCGCCGGACTCTGGCTCTACTCCAACCCGGACTCCGTCAAGGACCTGAAAGATCTCCTGCCACAAGCCGTTTCGACCCCGGGAACCGATCGTCTCTACAAGTGGCGCAACGACCGCGGAGAATGGCAGGTAACCGATTCCCTGCCCCCGCCAGGCACCTCCTTCGAGACGCTTGACTTCCGCGAGGACGTCAATGTGCTGCCGGTACCACCCCAGCTCGGAGAAACGCGCTAGGAGCCTGTCCGAGTAATCTGTGTGTAGCGAGGCGAGTGGGAGAGCGAGGACAATTTTGCGATCGTTTGAGGAGAATAGC
This sequence comes from Gammaproteobacteria bacterium, assembly GCA_049668345.1. Taxonomy (GTDB): domain Bacteria; phylum Pseudomonadota; class Gammaproteobacteria; order UBA9214; family UBA9214; genus UBA9214. The sequence goes on along the minus strand of JBATJF010000012.1, from coordinate 25,552 downwards.
GGGTACTATTTGACGAGAAGGATCGCAAAAATGGGCCGGTTTCCCACCGCCGCAGTAGCAACATGATTACTCGGACAGGCTCCTAGCCTGTACAATACCGGCAGGACCGCTACAATCGGCAGCCTGTCAAACCAGATACCCCGGTTACCATGCGCCTGTCCCATTTCCCGCTCTCCACCCTCAAAGAGACCCCGGCCGATGCCGAGGTCGTCAGCCACCAGCTCATGATGCGTGCCGGCATGCTGCGCAAGCAGGCCGCCGGCGTCTACAGCTGGCTGCCGCTCGGTCTGCGCGTGCTGCGCAAGGTCGAAGCCATCGTGCGCGAGGAGATGGACAGTGCCGGCGCCCTTGAACTGCTGATGCCGGCCATCCAGCCGGCCGAGCTCTGGCAGGAATCCGGTCGCTGGGACAAGTACGGGCCGGAGTTGCTGCGCCTCAAAGACCGCCACTCGCGTGAATTCTGCTTCGGACCGACACACGAGGAAATCATCACCGACATCGCCCGCCGCGAGCTGCGCAGCTACAAGCAGCTGCCGGTCAATTATTACCAGATCCAGACCAAGTTCCGCGACGAGATACGCCCGCGCTTCGGCGTCATGCGGGCGCGTGAATTTCTCATGAAGGACGCCTACTCCTTCCATGCCGACCAGGCCTCGCTGGAAGCGACCTACCAGGTCATGTACGAGACCTACTCGCGCATCTTCAGCCGCACCGGCCTGAAATTCAGGGCCGTGCGCGCGGACAGCGGCGCCATCGGCGGCAGCATGTCGCAGGAATTCCATGTCCTGGCTGATTCCGGAGAGGATGCCATCGCGTTTTCCACCGACAGCGACTTCGCCGGCAATGTCGAAACCGTCCCGGCCCCACCCGCAACAGATACGCCACCGGCACCGCAGGCGCAGCTGGAGACCGTGGCGACGCCCGGAGCGCACAGTATTGCCGAGGTGTGTGCGTTCCTGAACGCCAGGCCTGACCAGTGCGTCAAGACCCTGGTGGTAAGGGGCAGTAAAACAGATGCCGTCGCACTGGTGCTGCGCGGCGACCACGACCTGAATGCCATCAAGGCAGAAAAACACCCGACCGTACAGTCGCCGCTGGAATTCGCCTCTGATGCCCAGATCATCGCATCGACCGGCTGCCCGAGCGGTTCGCTGGGGCCGGTCGGTTTACAGATCCCGGTCATCGTCGACCATGCAGCCGCACAGCTGGCAGATTTTATCTGCGGTGCCAATAGGGATGGACAGCACCTGCGTGGCGTCAACTGGGGGCGGGACCTGCCTGCACCGGACAGCGTCGACCTGCGTAACGTGGTAGACGGCGACCCCAGCCCCGATGGCAAGGGCATGCTCGTGATCGCACGCGGCATCGAGGTCGGCCATATCTTCCAGCTCGGGACCCGCTACAGCGAGGCGATGAAGGCCACCGTGCTGGATGAGCAGGGCAGGGAAATTCCCATGGTCATGGGCTGCTACGGCATCGGTGTCTCGCGCATCGTCGCTGCCGCCATCGAGCAGAATAATGACGAGCAGGGCATCATCTGGCCGGATGCGATCGCACCCTTCCAGGTCGCGCTGCTGCCGATGAACATGAAGAAATCCCAGCGGGTGCGCGAGGCAACCGAAGCGCTCTACGAGGAGTTGCTGGCGGCCGGTTTCGAGGTCCTCCTCGATGACCGCCCGGTGCGCCCCGGCGTGATGTTCTCCGACATGGAGCTGATCGGCATTCCGCACCGCATCGTGGTGGGCGAGAAAAACCTCGATCACGACATGCTGGAATACAAATCCCGGCGCGACAGCGAGAACCGGGAAATTCCGCGTAGCGAAATCGTTACCTTCCTGCAGGATCAACTGCTGCTGGACTGAGCCGTTACACCGGGTATGCCGTCACACACGCCGCAAACAACCCGTTACCTGACTGCCGCTTGCCTGGCCGGCCTGCTGCTGCTCGCACCGCAGGCACGATGCGCCACCCTGGAACGCCCGGATGCCGAAATGCGTCAGGTGCTGATCGAGGCGATCAACTCCAGCGACAGCTTCATCGACCGCTTTGATGCCGAGGTCTGGCTTACCGACATGTCCAACCGGCTGGCACCCCGCATCGAGGACCCGCAGGAGCGCCTGCACCTCCTCAAGCAGGTGCATTACGAGTCCAGGCGCGCCGGCCTGGACCCGGAGCTGGTACTGGCACTGATCACGGTAGAAAGCAATTTCGACCGCTTCGCGATCTCCAGCGCCGGTGCGCAGGGCATGATGCAGATCATGCCGTTCTGGCTGGACGAGATCGGTCACCCGGAGGACAACCTGTTCGACCTCGCCACCAACCTGCGCTTTGGCTGCACCATCCTCAGCATTTACCTGAAACGCGAGAAAGGCAACATGCACAAGGCACTGGCCCGCTACAACGGCAGCGTGGGCAAGCACTGGTACCCGCAACGGGTGTTCAAGGCGCTCAGGAAGACCTGGTATCGCCAGTAGCGGCCCGGAACCGGTGCCGCATGCAGGATTCACGGCCGATGTGTCGCCTTCTCCCTGTCAGGCAGATTCGAACAGCGCAATCGACTCCACGTGCGCGGTATGCGGGAACATATCCATCACTCCTGCAGCCCGCAGCCGGTAACCATAGGTACTGACGAGAATACCCGCATCACGCGCCAGTGAACCGGGATGACAGGACACGTAGACCAGGCGCTGCGGATGTATGTTGCCCAGCACATCCAGCACACCGACCGCGCCGCTGCGCGGCGGATCGAGCAGTACCTTGTTGTAGCCGCCACCGGCCCACGCCACATGGCGCTGGTCTGCAGACAGGTCGGCGACATGCATTTCGATATTGTCCAGCCCGTTCAGCCTGGCGTTATCACGCGCGCGGTCAACCAGCCCGGCCTCCCCTTCCACGCCGGTCACCGATCCGGCCAGGCGCGCCATCGGCAGCGTGAAATTACCCAGACCGCAAAACAGGTCAAGCACGGTATCGGACCGGTCCAGCGCCAGCATCTCCAGTACCCGCGCAACCATCTGGCGATTGATGACGCTGTTGACCTGGGTGAAATCGTTGGGCCTGAACCGCAGCTCCACCTCCTGTTCCGGCAGGCTGTAGGACAGTATCGAGTCAACCGGCATGAGGGCGTGTACAGTATCCGGCCCCGCCGGCTGCAGGTAGACATGCATCCGCAGCTCGTCCGCGAACCCCTGCAGGCGCGCCTGGTCGGCCGCGCTCAGTGGATCGAGGTGGCGAAACACCAGAGCTGTCGCAGCATCACCCACGGCGACCTCTATCTGCGGAATGCGGGCACGGCCTTCCAGCTCGCCCAGCAGTGTAGCCAGCTGATCGATACGCTCACCGACTGACGGGTGCAGGACCTCGCAGCGCGTCAGGTCGGCGACATAGGGGGCACGCCGTTCCCGGAAACCGACCAGTACCCTGCCCTTCTTGATGACGTACTTGACACCCAGGCGGGCCTTGTTGCGGTAACCCCAGACCGGGCCGGTCAGGGGCGGCAGGATATCTTCCGGGACAACACCGCCGATACGCTGCAGGTTGTCCAGCAGTACCTGCTGCTTGGCGCGGATCTGCGCACCGGCCTCCAGGTACTGCAGGCTGCAGCCGCCGCAGATACCGAAATGCGGACAACGCGGTGTGACGCGGTCTGGTGAGGCCTGGTGTATTTCGGTGGCCCTGCCTTCATCGAATTTACTGTGTGTGGCCAGGTACTCGAATCCGATCAGCTCGCCGGGCAATGCCCCCTCGATGAACACGGCCTTGCCGTCGATGTGCGCCACACCGCGGCCGTCGTGCGCCAGCGATTCGATCGTGACCCGGTCGACCGGACCAGGCAGGCGCTGCTTGCGGGAACGCTTACTCATGATTCGGGGGAGTGGCGAACGAAATCAGCAACCAAGACCATGGTGATAATTAATGAGGTTAACTATCTCGCGCAGAGACGCAGAGCACGCAGAAAAAGCATTGCCGAAACACACAGGAATCCATACGCCTGCGCTTCAACAACTTTGCCTGATGAAATGTAACGGTCCAGGCCTTGTTGCTTCCTCTGCGAACTCTGCGTCTCTGCGCGAGGTCATGCTTCCTGCCAGTTTTCAAGAAACTCGGTCAGGTGTGGCTTGTCCTCCGCTGCCAGCTCCTCGCGCACCTCGTCACACACCTTGCGATACTGGTCCGCACTGAGGTGGCCGCGGATAAGCTCGAAGCGCTGGAACACCAGGTAGGTATTCAGCACGTCGGTTTCGCAGTAATCACGTATGCCGCCGATATCGCCGGCCAGGTAGTTGTCCCAGACATGCGCACCGCTCATGCCCATCTTGCCGGGGAAACCCAGCAGGGTCGCGATTTCGTCCAGTTTCGCACTGGCGCGCGGCTGGTAGCCTGACAGTACGTCCATCAGGTCAGTGTGCCGCTCATGATAGCGACTGATGTAGTTATTCCATTTGAACTCACGGTCGCTGCCACCGGTTTCCCAGTAGCGCGGGGCTGCAACGCCATGCAGCAGGCTGCGATAGTGAATCACCGGCAGGTCGAAGCCGGAGCCGTTCCAGGATACCAGCGTCGGCGTGAAGCGGTCGATGCCATCGAAAAACCGCTGCAGCAGTTCCTGCTCCGGCGCATCGGTGTCGCCAAGCGTCCAGACCTTGAACCGCTCCGGTGTACGCAACACTACGGATATCGCGACAATGCGATGCAGGTGGTGACGCAGGAATTCGGAACCGCCGGTCTCCTCGGCGCGTTTGTGAAACATCACCCGCCCGACGTCCTTGTCATCCAGGCCGTCAAGCTCGTACAGGCGACGTCCGGCCGCCACGTCCGGCACGGTCTCGATATCGAATACGAATATGTTCATTAGACGGAAATATACGCCACAGAGTACTCAGAGGTCACAGAGAAAATCTGTCTCTCCTGACAGTCAAAGTCTCTGGGTACCCTGAGCCCTCTGTGGCTGTATTCGTGACAATGTGTCTTCCGCAGGCTATTTCTGTTTCCAGGCACCGCTGCCGTCCATGTACCACCAGCCGGCACGCGCATTGTCCACCCAGCGACGGGCAAAGGTTGCGCGAATCTCGCTCTCCCATTCCGGGTGATCGTTGGCGCGCGCCATCTCGGCATACAGCGCGCTGCGGTCGCGGTTTTCCTCCGCAACCAGGTTGCGGACCGTGTTGCGCTCCGCCAGCGGCACCAGTTTCTGGTCACGCACGTCGATCTGGCCATCACGCGTCATGCCGACGGCCCCGGAGGCATAGTAAGGCGCCAGCGTACGATGGCGCGCCTCCATGCTTGCGGTCAGCTGCCGGATGGCCGGGGTATTGATCGAGAGATCGGCCTCGGCATGCGCCGGGCTCACCAGCCAGTCCAGTACAACCGACAACGCCCGGGCCGGCAATCCGGTCACATCGCGCATGGATTGCGGCTGTGCCGGCGCTTGCTGCGGCACCTCGGGTGTCTTCGGTGCCTGAGGTACTTGCGGCGGGGCAGCACCGTATACGTCCAGGATGATCCGGTCCGCGGCCTTCTCGGCCGCCTCTGCCGGAAAATACACGTTGATGGTAACGCAGGCGGTAACGAACAGCAGCAGGAACAGGGACATCGGAATACGCAGTGTTCTCATGACATACCTCTGGCAGGTTTTTGGAAACTCTTCAAATCATTAACGGAATTATGGCCGGCAGGTTAACACGGCGCCGGCATGCCGGATCATTCTACGACAATATTCTGCTTGCCGGTGACCGAGATTATCTGCGCAACCAGGCTGTTCCAGTTGACCCGCTCCGCGTAGCCGACCACGTCCAGGCGCGGCGGGATGAATCGTCCCTTGACCAGGTAGTAGCCCTGTTGCGCGGGCTCCACGCCACCCATATCGCAGACGCCGTTCTCCAGCCGGCAGCGGATCCCGAGCCGGTCATAGGGAAAATCCTCCAGGAAGCGCAGGAAACTGCGCGACACCGCGCCGCCTACACCCCCACCGCCGATATTGGAAATATTGTCGACGGCCTTCTGGCTGATGCGGTGCCGCGACCTGTCATCCTCGGGCGTGGCAAACTCCGCATCGAACGCCACCGGTCGCCAGGACTCCATGCGCAGCCCGTCGATACGGCCATCCAGGCGGCCCTCGATGCGGCCGAAGGAGAAAGTCTGCGTGAGCTGTTCCAGGTCGATGTTGTCGATGCGCGCATCCACCTGCAGGCGCGGCACCAGTCCCAGCGGACTGTCCAGCTGCAGGTTGCGCAGCGTGACCACGCCATCGAAGACGCGCACCAGCAACACACCACCGACTTCCAGCTTGCCATCCTCATAGCGCACTGACGGGATCACGCCCGACAGCTTGCCACCGAATTCCGGCCAGCCCAGCGCCGCGGTGAGCTGTTTCATCGATACCGGCGTTAGCAGGCCATCCACATGCCAGCGCAAGGGCTCTCCGGCGACATGGGCCAGGTCGAAGGAATCGATCTGCAGCGTGCCGTCCAGCACCGGGATACCGGTCGGGCGCACCAGCTGCACCGTGTTGCCGACCGACTCCGCCTCGATCTGCACCGGCCCCAGCGCGATGCGGTAGACATGACCGTCCTGCCAGGACAGTGCTGAATATTCGGGGCTCTGCGTGTCCGACCAGTCCAGGTTACCGGCCAGACCCCTGAAACCGAACAGGCCGTCCTGTTCATCCAGGTTGACGTCCTGCAGTTTCAACTGTGCCGTGACGGGGGCATGGTCGCGCACCCGCAGGCGGCCGGACAGCACACCTGAGGCCGTCAGGCGCCCGGCCGGCGTACCGGTCAGCCAGGGCTGCAGGTAGCTGGTGTAAAGCGGGGCCAGCGCGGCCTCCTGCACGTCGACTTCAAGCTCGGTGACCTGTATTGCCCCCGCGAGCCCGATACGGCCCCGCGCGGCCAGCTGGATGCAGCCGGGGTGGCTGTAGTCGAGTTCGTGCAGCACGAGCACCCTGCGCTGCGCCAGCCAGTCCAGGCGCGCCGTGGCCTGCACCGGCTGTTCGGGGATGGCAAGATACACCGGCTCCACGTAGTACCCGCCGCGTTCGGCGCGCACGGCCAGCTGCACGTGCCAGCCGGAGGCATACGGCCGGGCCTGTACGTCGATGCCGAGATCCACATCCTCCCCGGCGATGCTGCCCGCGGCATTGGAAATCCCCGCTCCCTGCACCCGGGTCTGTACATCGGCAAGCGCGATCTCGTCACCGGCGCCACGCAGGCTGGCCGTCAGCGCAAGCTCGCCGTCACCCTCCAGCAGCGGCAGCGGATATCCCAGCCGGCCGGCCTCTGCGGTAAGCTGTTGCAGTGACAGGCTGCGGCCGTCGACATCCAGCGTCCACCCGCCTGCCGTGTAGCGTGCGGCCAGCCCGAGTTGTCCACCCAGGTAACGGATATCCTGCAGGCGTGCATCGAGCCGGCCGTCGCTGAAGCGATACTGAAAGCTGGTTGCGATACGTTGACGGCCGAGCTGGCTGGACCGGGCTTCGAGGGTGCCGGCCGGACAGCGGAGTATTTCGCTATCGAATTGCAGTGCCGGGCAGGTCAGCTTGAGACCGGTGATACGGCCCATCGGCTCCGGCAGGTCGGCGCGTGCCGCCGTCAGCAGCACGCTGGCCCGCCCGGACTGCGGCCAGCCGGTATGCAGCGCGATGTCCTCGACCGACCAGCCCGGACCTGACACACTGCCGAGCGTGATACCGGCCTCGTCGACGGCCAGGGTAGAGAAACTCGTCACCGCCAGCAGACACAGGCCCGGCAGCAATCCCGAGATGACCCGTGCGCCGGGCATGGGCATTCAGTCGGGAAATACCCCGGTGGAGAGGTAACGGTCACCGCGGTCGCAGATAATGGCCACGATGACGGCATTTTCGACCTGCCGCGCCAGCGCCAGGGCAGCGGCTACCGCGCCACCTGACGAGATTCCGGCGAAGATGCCTTCACGCGCCGCCAGCGCCAGCGTGGTCGCCTCGGCGTCGGCCTGGGTCACCTCGATGGTCCGGTCCACGTCAGCCGCGTTGAAAATGGCCGGCAGATAGGCCTCCGGCCAGCGGCGTATGCCGGGAATCGCCGAGCCCTCGGCCGGCGTGACGCCGACGATCTCTATGCCCGGATTCTGCTCCTTGAGGTAGCGCGAGGTCCCCATGATGGTACCGGTGGTGCCCATGGCGCTGACGAAGTGGGTCACCCTGCCCCCGGTATCACGCCAGATCTCCGGGCCGGTGCCTTCGTAATGTGCCAGCGGATTGTCGGGATTGGAAAACTGGTCGAGCACCTTGCCCTCGCCGCGCGCCTCCATCTCCTTGGCCAGGTCGCGCGCGCCTTCCATGCTGGCGGCCTTGCTCACCAGCACGATTTCGGCACCGTAGGCCTTCATCACGGCGCGCCGTTCCAGGCTCATGTGTTCGGGCATGATCAGCACCATGCGATAGCCCCTGATCGCCGCGACCATCGCCAGCGCAATACCGGTATTGCCGCTGGTGGCCTCGATCAGGGTGTCGCCCGGTGTGATTTCGCCGCGTAATTCGGCGTGGCGGATCATGCTCAGCGCCGGGCGATCCTTCACTGACCCGGCAGGGTTATTGCCCTCGAGTTTTGCCAGCACGGCGTTGCCCGTCGCCCCCGGCAGCCGCTGCAGACGCACCAGTGGCGTATTGCCGATCGTTGCCTCTATGGTCGGGAATTCCATCAGTCAGTCATCCTCGTTGATGCGTGCAGTATACCGAAGAACCGGAAAATCCAGACAGCCATTGTCTGCATACACTGACGTGGTGCAGATGGTGACTGCGCCGGAGATGCATTAGCATTGTTCGCATCCAGCCGCTGCGCCAGCCGGGCTATTCCGGTCCGCTGCCGGCACCGCGCACCGGAAGCGCCATGAAGACCTTTTTTGAAGAACTGATTGACCGGTACAGGGAACTGCGCGATGCGCGGCGGCGTCCCGGACGCCGCGCCGGGTCACGGCCGCCGCAACCGGACACTGTGCCGCAGGCAGCAGTAGCGCCCGAGCTTCCCGCCGAGGACCTGCATATCGAGGCGCTGGCGCGGGAATTCCCGCGCGAGCTGTTTGCCCAGCTGCTGATCGAACTGCCGGACTACCGCAAACGGATGGCCGAGTCGTTCGCGGCCGGCGATCACCGGCGCCTGCGCGACAGCGTACACCAGATCCTCGGCGCCGCCGCCTATTGCGAGGCGGATGAACTGGAGCAGGGTCTCAGGCAACTGCGCCTGGCCCTGAAGACGGGTAACAGCAGCACTATCGAGCATTACTTTGACCGCGCCATGCAGGCCATGGACCACACCCTGCACAACAGCGGCTATCGCACGCACAGGGAATAATGCCGGCCGGGCCGCCAGCAGCTGTTCAGCGGCGCGCCTGCATCATCAGTTCCTTCATTTCGGCCACCGCGGCAGACAGCCCGGAAAATAATGCGCGGGCAATGATCGCATGCCCGATATTCAGTTCGCGCAGGTCGGGCAACGCGGCAATCCGGTGCACGTTGCCATAGTGCAGGCCGTGACCGGCATGCACCGTCAGTCCCGCGGCCACGCCCTGCTGCACGGCGGCCTCGATGCGCGCCAGCTCGTCCGCCCCGGACCGCGCATCCACCGCATCGGCGAAGCGGCCGGTATGGATCTCGATACAGGGTGCACCGCTCCCGGCGGCGGCCGCAACCTGCTCCGGGTCCGCATCGATGAACAGCGACACGCGAATGCCGGCCTCGGCCAGCCGCGCACAGGCATCGCGCATGCGTGGCAGCTGACCGGCCACGTCAAGACCTCCCTCGGTGGTGAGTTCCTCGCGCCGTTCCGGCACCAGGCAGCAATCCGCGGGCCGGATCCTGCAGGCGAAGGCCAGCATTTCGTCGGTCACTGCCATTTCCAGGTTCATTCGCGTGGCGAGCACATCCCGCAGGGCAATGACATCCCGCTCCTGGATATGGCGCCGGTCCTCGCGCAGGTGCAGGGTGATGCTGTCCGCGCCTGCCTGCTCGGCCACCCGCGCCGCATCGACCGGGTCGGGATACGGCGTGCCGCGCGCCTGCCGGAGCGTGGCGACATGATCGATATTGACACCCAGGTGCATGTTCGAACGATCTCCTTCTCAGGTTCCGGATGGACTGCCTGGCACGGCGACCGGTCGCGCCAGCGACGCCAGCTGTCGCAGCACCGCGCGCGTCTTCAACGGCCGCGCGCCGAGATACAGGTCCAGCGCCGCCCGCGTCAGCGCCTTCACCTCCCGGCACGCCTGTGTATCGGTCAGCTCCTCGTTGTGCAGTGCCAGCAGGCTGGCGCCGCGCAGGAAGATGCCGTCGCCGGTCGCCCGTTCACGGCGCACCGGGCCGCGCTCCAGCAGGTATTCATAGCAAGCTTTCGCCTCCACCGGCATCCCGCTCTGCACGTCGTGGTCCAGCAACAAGCCATAGCCCAGCCCGGTCAGCAAGTGCTTCTCGAAGCAGCGCAGCGCGGCTTCCTCGTGCCCCGCCAGCCGTGCCAGTGCCTGCTGGTAGGCATCGAACAGCGCCGGGTGCGGGTCGTGGCGTGTCAGCAGGCGCAGCAGCAACTCGTTCAGGTAGCTGGCGCACAGCACCTGGCGGCCGGACCAGTTGAGCGGCGCACGCACACTTTCCGCATCGGTCAGCGTGCCGAGTTCACCGCGCATGCTCCATGACAGCAGCAGTGGCCGCAGGATCTGCAGCTGGTTGCGCCAGCGCCCTTTTGCCGCACGTGCACCGCGTGCGATCAGCCCGACCCGGCCGTGCGCGCGGCTGAATACCTCGAGCAGCAGGCTCGAATCCCGGTAGGGATAATGATGCAGCACCCAGGCGGGCTCCAGCAAAACCTTGACGCGATCACTCATGGGCGCATGCTATATGCAGGCTCCTAGTCGTCGTGAGTATAACCGAGGCTGTGCAATGCCCGCTCGTCGTCCGCCCAGCCTTCCTTCACCTTTACCCACAGTTTCAGGTTCACCCTGCCGCCGATCAGGGCCTCGATATCCCGGCGTGCCTGCTGTCCGACTTCCTTGAGTACCGCACCCTGCTTGCCGATGACGATGCTCTTCTGGCTCTGCCGCTCAACCCAGATCAGCGCATGTATATGGGTGATGCGCGGCTCGCTCCGGAATGCCTCCACCTCCACGGTCAGGCCGTAGGGCAGCTCGCGGGTCAGCTTGCGAAACAGTTTCTCCCGGATCAATTCTGCAACCAGGAAGCGTTCCGAACGGTCCGTGACCTGGTCTTCCGGAAAGAACGGCGGCGCCTGCGGCAACAAGGCCTGGATGGCAGTTTCCAGCGCGGCGACATTGGTACCCTTGCTGGCTGAAATCGGAATGATCTCGCTGAAGGCGCGCTTGCGTGACAAGGTCTCCAGCTCAGGCAGCAGCAATTCACGGCTGGCCAGCGTATCGATCTTGTTTACAGCGAGGATGACCGGACAGTCCAGTCCTGCCAGTTTTTTCAGCACCAGATCATCGTCGGGCAACCAGCGCAGGGCCTCGATAATGAATACCACGACATCGACGTCAGCCAGCGCCGTGCTGGCCGTGCGATTCATGTGACGGTTCATGGCGCGTCCGCTGTAGTCATGGATACCGGGGGTATCGACGTAGACCAGCTGGGCATGCGGCAGCGTCTTGATGCCGAGAATGCTGTGGCGCGTGGTTTGCGGACGCCTCGAAGTGATACTGATCTTCTGGCCCAGGATCCGGTTCAGCAAGGTGGACTTGCCGACGTTGGGGCGACCGGCGAGCGCGATGTAGCCGCAGCGAAAGGGTTCAGTCATGAGAACGTTCCGACTCCAGCAGCTGCAGTATCCGCGCGGCGGCATCCTGCTCCGCCTGGCGGCGGCTGCCGCCCGCGCCGATAGCCGACTCGCCTCCATCCACGCGGCATTCCACCCGGAATTCCTGCGCATGCGCCTCGCCGCTGACGTTGATCATGGCATACTCGGGCAGGGGCCGGCGCCTGGCCTGCAGGAATTCCTGCAGCCGTGTCTTGGGATCCTTGAGCACCGCCGTTTCGGTGAGTTCTTCCAGTCGTGCCTCGAACAGCGACAGGATACAGCGCCTGCAGGTCGTGAAGTCGCTGTCCAGGTAAATGGCGCCCAATACGGCCTCGACGGCGTCCGACATGATGGAGTCGCGGCGATGGCCACCGCTCTTGCGCTCGCCAGGACCCAGTTTCAGGTACTGACCGATCTCCAGGGTACGGGCAATGTCCGCCAGCGACTCGCGCCGCACCAGCGTTGCACGCAGCCGGCTGAGCCGGCCTTCGCTGGCCCTGGGAAAGCGGCGGTAAAGTTCACCGGCGATGACCGTTCCGAGCACGGCGTCACCGAGAAATTCCAGGCGTTCGTTGTTACTGCTGCCTACGCTGCGATGCGACAGTGCCTGCTGCAACAGCAAGGCATCTGTAAATCTGTAACCGAGGCGTTGCTCCAGCCGGTCCGGTGGACTTGTCAACGCTTGCGTGCCAGCACCTGCTTGTCGAATGCCATCAACACGGACACGTTACCGAACAGGTGCACCTTGGAATCATATTTGGCCTGGACCTTGTAATTATTGCCTGAAGACTTGATGATCACGTCCTTGGGCAGGATGGTGTTGACATAGCTGATATCGAAACGGCGCTCGAGCAGATTCCTGATCTCCGCTGGAGAATCGAAACCCGACTCCTCGGCGATCGAGTCGAGGGTCGCAACGATCTTGTAGTACTCGAGGTAGGACGGCACCATCTTCAGGGTGAGCAGAACGAAAAAGCCGATCAGGCCCAGCACGATCAGCCAGCCGATTCCCGTCATACCCTTCTGTCGAGTCAATGAACGCATAGTTTTTCCCTCGTATTCGCCTTATTGAATCCTGTTGCCGACCCGTTTCAGGTCGACGCCGCCGCCCGCACTGTCCCAGTTCATCCAGATACGAAATGCCTTGCCGACCAGGTTGCCTTCCGGAACCGTGCCCCAGTAACGGCTGTCGTTGCTGTTGTCACGGTTGTCCCCCATCACGAAATATTCGTTGTCACCGACCAAGAACTCGCCTTCAAGGCCCGGCGTGCGCGGCATGACCAGAATGTCATGATGCACGTCGCCAAGCTGTTCCTGGCGCTTGCTGGCACCCGACATCGGCACGCCGGAGCCGCTGCCGATATACACCCCGGCAGGCACCTGGCCGACCGCTTCGCCATTAATGTAAACGACCTTGTTGTAATAGCCAATCCGGTCGCCGGGCAGACCGACGACCCGCTTGATGTAGTCGACCGATGGATCCTTGGGATAGCGAAACACCACCACGTCACCACGTTCCGGTTCGCCAATCTCGATGATCTTCTTATCCAGTACCGGCAGGCGTATGCCATAGGCGTACTTGTTGACCAGGATGAAGTCCCCCACCAGCAGGGTCGGCATCATCGAGCCGGACGGAATACGAAACGGCTCGACCAGGAACGAACGCAGCAGCAGCACCGCCAGGATAACCGGAAAGAAAGACTTGCAATACTCGATCAGCGTTGGCTCCCTGAGCGCCGCCCTGATCTCGTCGGATTCCTCGGGCTTGCCATCCGCGAGCAGTGCCGCCGCCTTGCGGCGCCGGCGCGGGGCCAGCAACAGGGCATCCAGGGCCCAGGCAATGCCCGTGAACAGGGTCGCGCCAACCAGCAATGTCGGAAAATCAAAAGTCATTGGTCCATCATCCACACCAGGTTCAGGGTTTCACCATTATATGCATGGCACTCATTCATTATCCACGCGCAGCACGGCCAGGAAGGCGGCCTGCGGTATCTCTACCTTGCCGAACTGTTTCATGCGCTTCTTGCCCGCCTTTTGTTTTTCCAGCAGCTTGCGCTTGCGGCTGATGTCGCCACCATAGCACTTTGCCGTGACATTCTTGCGTAACGCCTTCACAGTCGTGCGCGCGATGATCTGGCCACCGATGGCCGACTGGATGGCCACATCGTACATCTGGCGCGGGATCAGCTCCTTCATGCGTGAAGCCAGCTGACGTCCGCGAGTCTGCGCGAGATCGCGATGCACGATCAGCGACAGCGCATCGACCCGCTCGCCGTTGATCATGATATCGAGCTTGATCAGCGGTGCCGCCTGGAAGCGCAGGAAATGATAGTCGAAGGAGGCATAGCCGCGGCTGACGGACTTGAGCCGGTCGAAGAAGTCCAGCACGACCTCGCTCAGCGGCAGCTCGTAGTTAAGAGACACCTGGTTGCCCAGGTACTGCATGTCGCGTTGCGTACCGCGTTTCTCGATGCACAGCGTGATGACGTTGCCGACGTAGTCCTGCGGCACCAGTATATTGGCCAGGATGATCGGTTCGCGGATTTCAGCGACCTGGCTGACGGGCGGAAGACTGGCCGGATTGTCGATCCTCAGCAGTTCGCCCTTCGTATCCAGCACCTCGTAGATCACCGTCGGCGCCGTGGTGATCAGGTCCAGGTCATATTCGCGCTCCAGACGTTCCTGCACGATCTCCATGTGCAGCATGCCGAGAAAACCGCAGCGGAAACCGAAGCCCAGCGCATCGGAGGTTTCCGGCTCGTAGTGCAGCGCTGCATCATTGAGCCGCAGTTTCTGCAGGGCGTCGCGCAGGTCTTCGTAGTCGTCGGAGCTGACCGGATAGAGCCCCGCGAACACATTGGGCTGTGCCATCTTGAAACCGGGCAGCGCACTGGCGGCCGGGTTGCTGGCCTGCGTCAGCGTGTCGCCCACCGGCGCGCCGTCGATATCCTTGATCCCGGCGATCACGAAACCGACATCGCCGGCCTCCAGCAGCTCGCGGTCCTCCTGCTTGGGCGTGAACACGCCGAGCCGTTCTACCTGGAAGTTGCGGCCGGTCGACATAACGCGGACCTTCTCGCGTCGCGTCAGGCGGCCGTCCATCACGCGAATCAGCGAAATCACGCCGACGTAGTTGTCGAACCAGGAATCGATGATCAGCGCCTTGAGCGGCGCTTCGGTGTTTCCGCCCGGCGGCGGAATGCGGCGCACCAGTTCTTCCAGGACGTCCTCCACGCCCTCGCCTGTCTTGGCACTGCAGCGCACGGCATCGCTTGCCTCGATACCGATGATCTCCTCGATCTCGAGGATCACGCGCTCGGGATCGGCGGCCGGCAGGTCGATCTTGTTCAGCACCGGCACCACCTCGAGGTTCAGGTCGATGGCGGTGTAGCAGTTCGCCACGCTTTGCGCCTCCACGCCCTGCGCCGCGTCCACCACCAGCAGTGCCCCTTCGCAGGCCGCCAGCGAACGCGATACCTCGTAGGAGAAATCCACGTGCCCGGGGGTATCGATCATGTTCAGTTCATAAACCGCGCCGGACCGCGACGTGTATTTCAGCGATACGCTCTGCGCCTTGATGGTGATGCCGCGCTCGCGCTCCAGGTCCATCGAGTCGAGCACCTGGTCCTCCATCTCGCGTTCGGTCAATCCGCCGCAGATCTGGATAAAGCGGTCCGCCAGCGTCGATTTGCCGTGATCGATATGGGCAATGATGGAAAAATTGCGAATGTGCTGGTTATTGGTCATTGCAATTTGCATGGCGCAGGAAGGGCGCGCTCGGCGCCTGCAGGGGGAGCATCGGGAAACACGCTGGTATATGCCACAACTTACTGATTGCTGGAAAGGTTCCGGATTATACAGCAACGCTGTTGCAAGTCACTCACGGCGTATCAGGGACGCGCTGACAGTGACTGCGCAGCCGGTCCTCGTCCAGGAAGTAGTAACAGAGCTCGTGCCCGTCCCCGACCAGTACCGGCACCCGGGTGCCGTAGCGGCCGGCCAGGTCGGGGTCGCGATCGATATCGACGGTCACAAAGCTAAAGTCCAGCTCATGTCTCAGGCGCTCAAGCGCCAGCGTCATGTCGGTACAGAGATGACAACCCCGGCGCACATAGACGGTCAGCTGACTCGGCACGGGTGCCCGGGGCCCATCCTACGGCTAGTTGTCCCCCGGCACCTTGAGTGCCAGAAAGGTCGGGCTACCGCCGCGCTGCACCAGCATCGCGACTGACTTGCCGGGCTGCAGTCCGTCCACCATGGCGTTGAACTGCTTGATGTCCTGCACCGGCTTGTTGTCCACACTCAGGATGATATCGCCCTTGCGCAGCCCGGCACGCCCCGCTGCCCCGTTGTCCACCTGCGATACCACCACACCGGAACTGACACCGTTTTCGTTGATCTGCTCTTCGGTCAGGGGCGTCACGGTGATACCGAGCCGGTTCGCCTGCGCTGCTTCCGGCGCCCTGGCCCGGGCCAGTTCCTTGCCCTCTTCCGGCAGTTCACCGAGCGTGACCATGACGGTGCGGTTGCGCGCGTCACGCACCACCTCGACCGGCAGTTTCACGCCGACCTCGCTGCTGCCGACGATGGGCGGCAGGTTGGCGGAATTGATCACCTCGTTGTTGTTGAACCTCACGATAACGTCACCGACCTTGATGCCGGCGTCCTGGGCCGGGCTGTCAGGCAGCACCTTGGCGACCAGTGCACCGCGCGGCTTCTTCATGCCGAACGATTCGGCCAGGTCCAGCGTCACGTCCTGGATCAGCACACCCAGCCAGCCGCGGCTGACGTGACCCTTGGTCTTGAGCTGGTCGACCACATCCATGGCCACCTCGATCGGGATCGCGAACGACAGGCCCATGTAACCGCCGGTGCGGCTGTAGATCTGCGAGTTCACCCCGACCACCTCGCCGTCCTGGTTGAACAGCGGACCGCCCGAATTGCCCGGGTTGATGGCCACATCGGTCTGGATGAACGGCACATAATTCTCGCTCGGCAGGCTGCGGCCCTTGGCGCTGACGATACCGGCGGTGGCGGACAGGTCGAAGCCGAACGGCGAGCCGATCGCCAGCACCCACTCGCCCACATCCAGGTCGCGCGACTTGCCGATCTTCACCACCGGCAGGTCAGTGGCCTCGATCTTGACCAGCGCGACATCGCTGCGCTTGTCCTCGCCGATCACCTCGGCTTTCAGTTCGCGCCGGTCGCTCAGGCGCACGATGATTTCATCGGCCTCGTTCACGACATGGTAATTGGTCAGGATGTAGCCATCTGCGGAAATGATAAAACCGGAACCCAGCGACTTGGAATCGTGGTAGCTGGGCTCACCTTCGTTTTCCTGGTCGAAAAAATACTTGAACAGTTCACCGAACGGGCTGCCCTCCGGCAGCTCCGGGATTTCGAAGCCTTCCGGCAGATGCGGCATACCGGTCTTGACCTTTTGCGTGGTACTGATATTTACCACGGACGGACTCGCCTCCTTGATCAGTCCCGTAAATGACGGCAGGTGCTCGGCCTGTGCGACTTGCATCCCGGCAAGGCAGAACAGCATTGCCGGCAACACGAGGCCTGCATATCCTTTTTGAATCATCATACTTTTCTCCCTACCTCAAATCCGAATGTACCAAATGACATCAACCGGCCGCTGCAATCAGAGCCCGCCACCCGTCTGCTGCCGCAGGACCACGGGCTGGAATGCGGCATCGACCCGGGTACGACGGCTGAAACGCGCCAGCCAGGCCAGCCCGGCCGCCAGTCCGGCCACGGCACCGGCGATTGCCGCCAGGTCACTGCCGCCGGCCAGCCAGTGACCGCATAGCGCGCCGATGAACAGGGCAAGCAGTGGCAGCGCATAGACGGCGAGCGCGCCACGTATCAGCCCGGTTTCCGAAATACCGATCACGACCCGGTCGCCGATCCCGGCGCCAATGCGGTTGAGCACCTTCAGCGTCACTGCGCGCTTACCGAAGGCACGCGCAATGACACCCGTGCCGCACCCCTCGTTCGACGCACATCCACCGCAGGCGCTGCGGCGTTCGCTCTCGACCCAGGCGAACTCACCCTGCACATCGACGACCCGCCCGGTTTCTTCAATCATTGGCTGGTTCCGCGTTGCGCGCGACGGATTTCGCGATCATCTCGACGGTCGTGGCCGGCACCTCGCCCACCACCGTGACCTGGCTGTCGTCATGCATGACCCGGTAGGCATTCATGGCACCCATGCTCGACAGGCCGATGAACCCGGGCCGCTCTTCCGCGGGCGAGCGCTCGACATAGACAGAGACGGTCGCCAGGCCATCGGTGAATACCATGTGCTCGGCATCCCCGCGCCCCTCTTGCATGCGCTTGTGCTGGAAACTGGTCATCCTGAAGCCGCCGGGCAGCCGGCCCACGGTCCAGCCCGGTTCTCCGGCCGGACTGCCGCCGGGGGAGCTGCGGATGTCCTCCTGCCGGTGCCAGGCGTAGCCGTCACCGGTCAGGGAGGGTTGCAGGTCGTCGCTGGAGATATCCGGCCCGATCAGCAGCCGGGTAAACATGACCTGCTCGATAGGCTTGCCATCGACACCGGTCAGGTCCGACTTGAGCAGCATGCGGGTGTCCTTGTCGATCCAGAAACGGTAGCCATAGCGGAATGCATCGCGCGGCGTGATCGCGATGACCCGCGCGCTGTATCCGGCCATGCGATCATCGCCGACGTCTTCCAGTACATAGTACGGGGATACGCTGTCCAGGTCCCTGGGCACAACCGGGAACGGCTGACGCGGACGGCTCTGCCCGATCATGACCGAACGATTGTCCGGCATAATGCAGGTGACCGACTTGTCATCACGCAGCACCTCGCGCGCACTGCCGGTCAGCGACACCAGGCGCTCGCGCTGGCCCCCGGCATCCATGCGATGGATGATGCGCATTGTCTCGAGCTTGTCATCGTGCAGGTAGACGAAGGTGCCATCGTAATCGAGCGTCTGCAGGGCACTGGACATATCGTCCAGCCAGTCACGGGCGCTGTCCCCTGCAAACAACCGGCCGCTCGCGGCGAGCAGGACTATCAGCAATCCCTTCACGGCTTCATTTCCCGGAACCTCCGGTCTTCATCCGGATCTGCTGCGGCCAGTTGTCATTCAGCGGCTTCGTTGCTGTCGGGCTGCAGGTCCTGACCCACGAGTCGTACATAGGGTAGCATGCCCTGCATGCCGCGATTGACAGCATATTCGTTGTGATTGACCAGGTAGACATCCAGGCCGCGCGCGCTGTTGCGCGGCGTGACCGGCAGCGGGGTGTTGTCGGCACGTATGTAGTCATTCACGCCCGGGGCACTGGCGACGGCCGGCGCAACTGCCGGGTCCTGCTGGCGGACAGACTGCAGCGAGAGCACGGCCACGGAGGCCACCGATGCGGCCAGCGCCAGTCCGGCAAGCGGCCTGAACAGGGCCTTGACCCTGGACGGGGCAGCGTGGATCTCCGCCTCCTGCTCCAGTGCCGCGTGGACACGCTGGTGGAAACCGGTGTTGACCCGGTGCGGCAGGTTGCTGCGCAGCGCATCACTGATGACCTGGTAGCGTGCCAGCCGGTCGCGCAGTCCTGCATCCCGCTCCAGTTGCCTGAGCAGCAGGGCCTGTTCGCCCTCGTGCAGTTCGTCATCGACCAGGGCCGAGAGCTGTTCGTGTAGTGTATCGTTCATGTCATCCAGCCTGTTCTGTGGTTACTTCAACAATGGCCTCAGCTTCACATCGATCGCGTCACGCGCCCGGAAGATCCTCGAACGCACGGTACCGATCGGACAGTCCATGGCCTGCGCGATTTCCTCATAACTCAGTCCTTCCAGCTCGCGCAGTGTGATTGCCGTGCGCAGGTCATCCGGCAAATCGTGTATCGCACTGGCGATGGTCTCCTTCAGCTCGTCCCGGAGCAACACGTGCTCAGGGGTTGCATAATCCCTGAGACCATCAGCGCCATCATATTGTTCCGCTTCCTGGGCATCGAGATCGGTCCTCGGCGGCCGGCGGCCGCTGGCCACCAGGTGGTTCTTGGCCGTGTTGATCGCGATCCGGTAGATCCAGGTGAAGAACGCGCTGTCGCCGCGGAAATTGTCCAGCGACTTGTAGGCCTTGATGAAGGCCTCCTGCGCGACGTCCAGCGCCTCATCATGGTCATGTACATAGCGATACGCCAACTGTATGATTTTATTCTGGTATTTCAGAACCAGAATATCAAACGCCCGCTTGTCGCCCTGCTGTACCCGTTCTACCAGCGCCTGATCTATGCTTCGTTCGCCCATCCGGGCCGTCTCCCGTCAACCCGGCACTATCACATCGACAACCCGGATCCTGGATAGTTCATGTTAGTGTAAGTGAATCAGTCAGTTCCAGCAGGAGCCGCAGATCGCGTCCATTGCTGAGGGCGAATTGTACACGTTCTCTTGACGGTAACCCGTCCGGATAACGATTATTGACCGACCCCGTTCAGGACCGACACAGCATGCCAAACCACCACCAGTACGATGTCCTGATCATTGGCAGTGGCGCGGCGGGACTCAGCCTCGCCCTGCGCCTGCCCCAGACCGTGCGGATCGCGGTGCTGGCCAAGAGCCGCATCGACGAAGGCAGCACCCTGTACGCCCAGGGCGGCATCTCGGCCGTTACCGATCCAGCCGACACCTTCGAATCGCACATCGCCGACACCCTCGATGCCGGCGCCGGCCTGAACAAACCGGACGTGGTGCGCTATACCATCGAACATGCCCCCGCGGCGATCGACTGGCTGGTCGAGCTCGGCGTACCGTTCACCCGGCATGGCGCGGACGGCGAGCCGATCACCTTCCACCTGACCCGCGAGGGCGGGCATTCGACGCGCCGGGTACTGCACGCGGCCGACGCAACCGGCCGCGCCATGGAAACCACGCTGGTCGACGAAACCCGCAGGCGCGACAACGTCACCCTGTTCGAACACCACATCGCCATTGACCTGATTACCGGTGCCAAGCTCGGGCTGGAGGAAAACCGCTGCCTGGGTGCCTATGCGCTGGATATCAACGCCCACCGGGTCGAGGCCTTCGCCGCGCGCAACGTCGTACTGGCGACCGGCGGCGCCAGCAAGGTCTACCTGTACACCAGCAATCCCGACACCTCCAGCGGCGATGGCATCGCCATGGCCTGGCGCGCCGGCTGCCGGGTTGCAAACATGGAGTTCAACCAGTTCCACCCGACCTGCCTGTACCACCCGCAGGCCAAGTCGTTTCTGGTCACGGAGGCCGTGCGCGGCGAAGGTGGAGTGCTGAAGCTGCCCGACGGCACGCCCTTCATGGAAGACTTCGACGAGCGCGGCAACCTGGCCCCGCGCGACATAGTGGCGCGCGCCATCGACCACGAGATGAAGCGTCTCGGCATCGAGTACGTGCTGCTGGATATCAGCCACAAGCCGGCGCCGTTCATCAAGGAGCATTTCCCGAACGTCTATGCGCGTTGCCGCGAACTCGGCTATGACATGACACTGGAGCCGATCCCGGTGGTACCGGCGGCCCACTATACCTGCGGCGGCGTCATCACCGACCTGCACGGCCGCACCGACCTGCCGGGCCTCTACGCGATCGGCGAGGTGGCCTGCACCGGCCTGCACGGCGCCAACCGCATGGCCAGCAACTCGCTGCTGGAATGCCTGGTGTTCGCCGCGGCCGCCGCCGCGCATATCGGCGATACCCTGACCGACACCCTGGCACCGCCACCGCTGCCCGCCTGGGACGAATCACGCGTGCGGGATTCCGATGAAGAGGTGGTGGTCATGCACAACTGGGACGAACTGCGCCGCTGCATGTGGAACTATGTGGGCATCGTGCGCACCAACAAGCGCCTCGAGCGCGCCTGGCGCCGGGCGGACCTGCTGCAGCATGAAATCCACGACTACTACAGCAACTTCACCGTCTCCAGCGACCTGATCGAGCTGCGTAACCTGGCGCAGGTCGCCCTGCTGATCATCCGCTCGGCCCAGCTGCGCAAGGAAAGCCGCGGCCTGCACTACACGCTCGATTACCCGCAGACCGATCATTCGCGACCGCCCGGGGATACCGTTCTCGATCCGCAGACCTTCGAGCAAGAAACGACCCGCCTGCCGGGTTGAGCGATCACCGGCCATAACAGACCTACAGCCTAGCCGGTGGTGAACGTCGCGGGCACGACCGCATCGACGTCCGTGCACTGCACAGCGCTGACCCGCGCCTGTGATGGACCCGACTGCAGCCAGGTGCAGAGCGACTGGACGTCCTGTTCCGCACCGCAGGCCAGCACCTCGACGCGGCCGTCCGGCAGATTGCGTGCATGGCCGCGAACGCCCAGGGCCAGCGCCTGCGCCTGCGTGCTGGCACGGAAGAATACGCCCTGCACCCGCCCCGACACGATGCAGCGCCGGCAGATCACGGTGCCTAGGGCGTGACAGCCGCAGCGGCGGTGGAGCCCGACAGGGCTGACTGTTTGGCGCGTTCGGCCTCCTTGCGATCGATGTACTGTTCGATGGCCGCGCGCGTCACCGGCCCTTCCTGGCGGGCCGCACGCTCGCCTTCCGGCGAAATGATATAGGTGGTAGGCAGGCCCAGTACCGGGCCGAGCGGGGTCACCGGCAGAGGATCCATACGCATGACGGGGTAGGACATCATGTGGCTCTCGACGAATTCCCTGAGGTATTCCTCGTTCACCTCTTCGTAGTTCACGCCCAGCACCACCAGGCGCCCGCGGTTTTCCTCGTGCAGGTCGACCAGGTCCGGGATCTCTTCCAGGCAGGGCGGACACCAGGTGGCCCAGTAATTCACCACCACCCACTTGCCACGGTAATCCGACAGCGACACCGGCTTGCCGTCCAGGCCAGGCAGGGTGAAATCGACCTCGTCACCGGCCTGCGCCGTGGCGGCGAACAGCGCGGCAATCAATATAAACAGACGCATGCTTGTCTCCTGATAACCCTCTGGCGGTGATTATACCCCGCGCCGCGCAGGCGACGGGTGATTTACCTGTCCCACCCCAAACAGGCTACACTTGTGACTCCCGAACAGGCTCAGGGTTCCACCACCTTCGCACGTGAATATCATCAGCAAACAGGACTTTACCGACAGCATCTGCGACGCGCTGCAGTACATCTCCTATTACCACCCGCCGGATTTCATCAAGGCCATGCACGCGGCCTGGCAGCGCGAACAGGCGCCGGCCGCGCGCGATGCGATGGCCCAGATCCTCATCAACTCGCGGCTGTGCGCCGAGGGACACCGGCCGATTTGCCAGGACACCGGCATCGTCAACGTGTTCCTGAAGATCGGTATGGACGTACGCTGGGACACCGACAGCAGCATCGATGACATGGTCAACGCCGCGGTACGGCGCGCCTATCTCGATCCCGGCAACCCGCTGCGCGGCTCCATTGTCAGCGACCCGGCCGGCGCGCGCCGCAACACAGGTGACAATACGCCGGCCGTCATCCATAAGGACGTCGTGCCGGGCAACACGGTGGAAATCACCGTGGCCGCCAAGGGCGGCGGCTCGGAAAACAAGTCGCGCTTTGCCATTCTCAACCCCGGCGACGACATCGTCGAATGGGTGCTGGCACAGGTGCCGACCATGGGCGCCGGCTGGTGTCCGCCCGGCATCCTCGGCATCGGCATCGGCGGCACCGCCGAAAAGGCCATGCTGCTGGCCAAGGAGGCGATCCTCGAACCGATCACCATCCACGAGCTGCAGGCACGCGGTGCGCAGAACCGGCTCGAGGAACTGCGCCTGGAGCTCTATGACAAAATCAACGCCCTCGGCATCGGCGCGCAGGGACTCGGCGGACTCACCACCGTGCTGGACGTCAAGGTGAAGGATTACCCGACGCACGCCGCCTCCAAACCGGTCGCCCTGATCCCGAACTGCGCGGCGACCCGCCATATTCATTTCACGCTGGAGGGCAGCGGTCCGGTGCAACTGGTGCCGCCGCGCCTGGAGGACTGGCCGCAGATCACGCAGGACCACACCGGCAGCAGCCGGCGCGTCCGGCTCGACGGCCTGACCCGCGCCGACATCGGCACCTGGCAACCGGGCGAAACGCTGCTGCTCTCCGGCAAATTCCTCACCGGGCGCGACGCCGCCCACAAGCGCATCGTCGATCTCATCGCGCGCAGCGAACCGCTGCCCGACGGGCTGGATTTCAACGGCCGCTTCATCTACTACGTCGGGCCGGTCGACCCGGTCGGCAGGGAGGTGGTCGGACCGGCCGGGCCGACCACGGCCACGCGCATGGACAAGTTCACCGACATCCTGCTGGAAAAGACCGGCCTGCTGGGCATGATCGGCAAGGCGGAACGCGGGCCGGAGGCCATCGCCTCCATCGCGCGGCACGGCGCGGTCTACCTGATCGCGACCGGCGGCGCCGCCTACCTGGTATCGAAGGCGATCCGCGCCGCCCGCGTGGTCGCGTTCCCGGAACTGGGCATGGAGGCCGTGTACGAATTCGAGGTCGAGGATATGCCGGTCACCGTGGCCGTCGATGCGCGGGGCAACTCGGTGCATGAAAGCGGCCCGCGCGAATGGCGCATGCGTATCGCCGGCATCCCGGTGGTCAGGGGCTGACGCGGAGCCGGGCCGGGGATTCACCAGACAAGCGGAGCAACACCATGAGCGACAGCGTCACCCTCTATCACAACCCGCGCTGCAGCAAGTCGCGCGCGGCACTGGAACTGCTGGACCGGCACGGCGTGAAGCCGGCAGTCGTCGAATACCTCAAGACGCCGCCGGGCCGGGACACGCTCGCCGCCCTGCTGGACATGCTGGATCTGGAGCCGCGCGAACTGATGCGCAAGCATGAACAGGAGTATAAAGACGCCGGGCTCGACGACCCGGCGCTGACGCGCGCGCAGCTGATCGACGCCATGGTCAGGCATCCGAAACTGATCGAGCGCCCCATCGTGGTCCGCGACGGCAAGGCGGTCATCGGCCGGCCGCCGGAGAAGGTGCTGGAACTGCTGCAGGTAACCACGGATTGACGCGTCGCTCTTGTTCGCGCATGCCTGCGCTCCTACACCGATAGCCACACCCGCAGGAGCGGACCGTGTCTGCGAACTTACCCGACTCCGGAAAAGGATCGCTAGCGAAGCGCCCCTTCACCTATAGCAACACCTGTGGAGCGGACCGCGTCCGCGAATGGTTTGACACCGGATTGTTCGCGCATTCCTGCGCCCCTAAGCCAATAGTCACACCCGCAACGCGGCCCTTGCCACGACAGCCCGGCCACTCTGGTAAGATGCCGGTAACATCTGCCCGGGATCATCACCATGCACGAAATTCTTGTCCTCTACTACAGCCGATACGGCGCCACTGCGGAAATGGCACAGCACATCGCGCGCGGCATCGATGCTGTCGACAACTGCGCGGCGCGCATCCGCACCGTGCCGCCGGTCTCCACGGTATGCGAGGCCACGGCCGACGACATCCCTGCCGGGGGGCCGCCGTATGCCACGCTCGATGACCTGCGGGAATGCGCCGGGCTCGTGCTCGGCAGTCCGACCCGCTTCGGCAACATGGCGGCGCCGCTCAAGTACTTCATCGACTCGACCAGCAGCCTGTGGCTGTCCGGGGCACTGGCCGGCAAGCCCGCCGCCGTGTTCACCTCGACCTCCAGCCTGCACGGCGGCCAGGAGACCACGCTGCTGGCGATGATGCTGCCGCTGTTGCATCACGGCATGCTGATCATGGGCCTGCCCTACTCGGAAACCGAGCTGCTGACCACCACCAGTGGCGGCACACCGTACGGACCCAGCCACACCG
>JBATJF010000011.1:0-6224 GCA_049668345.1 Gammaproteobacteria bacterium | reverse complement strand
CCAGCAGGCACACCATTGACAGCAATGCCTGGTCACTGATTGCACAGCGCTACCTCGACGTTATCGGTCACACGGACACGCGACAAAATACTGGCGAAAACGCCGCCTGAACGACGCCACGCGGCATCCTGTCGCCGGTCGTGGCAGTTTGGCTGGTAGTAGGCTAAGCTACCGAATGCAAAGGTTAAAGTATCATCCAAATAGGACGAAACAATGGTGACAGGGCTGTCAAGTCCAGTCACCCGCGTTACTGGATACGCCTGGCGGGTTTGCGGTAGCATCACCCAACAGGCTGTTTATTAATGCAATATTACATATTCTTGTGCAGTGGCCAGCGCCGCGAACCTGCTGCAGGCAACTGAAAACCGGACCTTGGTCACAGTGAAAAACACCCGATACCACTACATATTCTAATCCATGGCCACTCCCAACCCGACTGTCAATCTCAGTGGACTCGCGCGACGGCTGGTCATGGACGGTCTTATTGAGGAAGCCGAGGCCACCAAGGCACACGAAATGGCGCTCAAGAAGCGCACCCATTTCGTCAGCTACCTCGTCGACAGCAAGATCCTGTCGAGCCAGGACATTGCCTGGTCGGGCGCACAGGAATTCGGCGTCCCGCTGTTCGACATCGCGGCAATGGACATGGAGGTGGCACCGGTCAGGCTGGTCAGCGAGAAACTCATCAAGCAGCACAATGCCCTGCCCCTGTTCAAGCACGCCAACCGGCTCTACATTGCCGTTTCCGACCCGACCAATCTCGGCGCCATCGATGAATTCAAGTTCCACACCGGCATCAATACCGAGGCCGTGCTGGTCGACGAGAACCAGTTGCGCAAGGCCATCGAAGTTGCCCTGGAAGCCCTGGACACCACCATGTCCGAGCTCATGGATGCCGACCTCGACAACCTGGATATCGGTTCCGGCGAGGATGAACTCCGGGATAACGACACCTCGGACATGGATATTGACGACACGCCCGTGGTGCGCTTCGTCAACAAGGTCCTGCTCGACGCAATCAATTCCGGCGCCTCGGATATTCATCTCGAACCCTACGAGAAGGAATTCCGTGTCAGGTTCCGCAACGACGGCGTGCTGCATGAAATCACCTCGCCGCCGCGCTCCCTGGCGATGCGCATCATTGCGCGTCTCAAGGTCATGAGCCGGATGAATATTGCCGAGCGCCGCGTGCCTCAGGACGGACGTATCAAGATGAACCTGTCGCGCAACCGCTCCATCGATTTTCGCGTCAACACCCTGCCGACCCTGTATGGCGAGAAGGTCGTGCTGCGTATTCTCGACAGCAGCGCCGCCCAGCTCGGCGTCGACGTGCTGGGCTTTGAACCGGACCAGAAAGAACTGTTCGTCACCGCTATCAACAAGCCCTATGGCATGGTACTGGTGACCGGCCCGACCGGTAGCGGCAAGACTGTGTCGCTGTATACCGGCCTGAACATGCTGAATACACCGGACCGCAATATTTCCACCTGCGAAGACCCGGTGGAAATCAACGTGCATGGCATCAACCAGGTCAATGTCAATCCCAAGGCGGGCCTGGATTTCTCGATCGCCCTGCGGGCCTTTCTGCGCCAGGATCCGGACATCATCATGGTAGGTGAGATTCGAGACCTGGAGACGGCGGAAATTGCCGTGAAGGCGGCGCAGACCGGCCATCTGGTGCTGTCCACCCTGCACACCAACGATGCACCGCAGACCCTGACGCGCCTGGCAAACATGGGCCTGCCGCCCTACAACATTGCCTCGGCCATACACCTGATCATGGCCCAGCGACTGGCGCGACGCCTGTGCAATAACTGCAAGAAGGAACGTGATATACCTGAAGAGTCCCTGCTCAAGGCCGGCTTCAGGGAAGACCAGATCAAGGGGCTGAAGATATACAGCCCGGTCGGCTGTGAAAGCTGTACGGGCGGATACAAGGGCCGGGTGGGCATTTACCAGGTCATGCCGGTATCCGAGGAAATGGGCCGTATTATTATGGAAGGCGGTAATTCAATGGAACTTGAGAAGCAGGCGGCTGCCGAGGGCATCGCCGATCTCAGGGAGTCCGGCCTGAAGAAGGTGGCCGCAGGAATTACCAGTTTGGAAGAAATCGACCGCGTTACGAAGGAATAAGCCATGGCGGAGAAAGCACTCAAGCAACCCGAACTGTTTATCTGGACCGGCACCGACAAGCGCGGCGTCAAGGTCAAGGGTCAAACCCGAGGATCCAACCCGTCACTGATCCGGGCTGACCTGCGCAAGCAGGGTATCAAGCCGCTGAAGATCAGGAAGCAGAGCAACCTTTTCCAGAAAACCGAGAAGAAAAAGATCATACCGAAAGATATCGCGGTCTTTTTCCGCCAGTTGTCCACCATGCTGGCTGCAGGCGTACCACTGGTGCAGTCGTTCGATATCATCGGCCGCGGCCATGACAATGCCGGTATGCGCGAGCTTATTCTCAAGATCAAGTCCGATGTGGAATCCGGCACCAGCCTGTCGGATTCCCTGTCCAAACACCCGTACCACTTCGATGCCCTCGTGGTGAGTCTGGTCAACGCCGGCGAACAGGCCGGCGTACTCGAAGCGCTGCTTGATAATATCGCCACCTACAAGGAAAAGACCGAGTCCCTGAAGGCCAAGATCAAGAAGGCCCTGTTCTACCCGACTGCCGTGATCATTGTAGCGGTGATCGTTACCGCGATCCTGCTTATCTTCGTGGTACCGCAATTCGAGGAACTGTTCAGCAGTTTCGGCGCGGATCTGCCCGCGTTCACCCGGGTGGTCGTCAACCTGTCGGAATTCATGCAGAGTTACTGGTGGCTGATGGCTGGAATATTTTTCGGCATCGGCATCGGGTTCATGCAGGGGAAGAAACGTTCCCGCAAATTCAGCAGGGCGCTCGACAGGACCATACTCAAATTGCCGATTATCGGCCCGATCATGCACAAGGCCGCCGTGGCTCGCTTTGCGCGCACCCTGTCTACCATGTTCGCTGCCGGCGTTCCGCTGGTCGAGGCACTGGAATCGGTTGCCGGTGCCACCGGCAACGTGGTGTATTCGGATGCGGTGCTGATGATCCGCGACAGCGTGGCTACCGGTCAGCAGTTGCAATTCGCCATGAGTCAGACCGGTCTGTTTCCCAACATGGTCGAACAGATGGTCGCCATCGGCGAGGAATCCGGCGCACTGGACAGCATGCTGGCAAAGGTGGCGGACTTCTTCGAGGCGGAAGTCGATGATGCCGTGGACGCACTGAGCAGCCTGCTCGAGCCACTTATCATGTCGATTCTGGGCGTCCTCATCGGTGGCCTCGTCGTCGCCATGTACCTGCCCATATTCAAGATGGGCGCGGCTATCTGATCGCAGCGAAACCTGAAACGTTGCCGCACCGGCTGTCATAGCCCATGGATCTGCTGCGCCTGCTCGAGGCTTCGCTGGTTCTTTTCGGCATCACCAGCGGCGTGCTGGGACTGCTGGTAGGCAGCTTCCTGAACGTGGTCATTTACCGGCTGCCGATCATGATCAACCGGGCCTGGTCGCGGGAATGCAGTGAACTGCAGGGCAAACCGGAGCCCGATAACGGCAGTCAGCCGGTCTACAACCTGGTCATTCCTGCCTCCAGCTGTCCGCACTGCCAGCGCCCTATCCGGGCCGTAGAAAACATTCCCCTGATTAGTTACCTGATGCTCAGGGGGCGCTGTGCCGGCTGCGGTACCACAATCCCGCGACGCTATCCGTCCATCGAGCTGGTTACGGCACTGCTGTCTGCAGTCGTTGCCATGCATTACGGCTTCGGCAGAGAGGCGCTTGCGGCACTGCTCTTCACCTGGGCGCTGATCCCGCTGTTCATGATCGATTTCGACCACCAGATCCTGCCCGACTCGATCACCCTGCCCCTGCTGTGGGCCGGCCTGCTGCTGAGCCTGTTTGGCGTCTTCGTGGACAGTGCGACAAGCATCATCGGCGCTGCGGCCGGCTACCTTTCACTGTGGTCGATCTATCACCTGTTTAAACTGCTCACCGGCAAGGAAGGCATGGGCTACGGCGATTTCAAGTTGCTCGGCGCAATCGGAGCATGGGTGGGCTGGCAGCAGTTGCCGGTTGTCATCCTGTTCTCATCAGTCGTCGGCGCGGCAATCGGTATCGGTCTCATCCTGCTCAAGGGGCGAGACCACAACCAGCCGATGCCTTTCGGACCGTATCTTGCGGCTGCCGGCTGGTTGACACTTCTGTGGGGACAAGACATCATCAGCCTTTATTTGCGCTGATCTGTATGTGACTGTCCCGGACACCCACCCGCAAACGCACCGCGATGCCGGCAGGCAAACGCTCGTCATCGGCCTGACCGGCGGTATCGGCAGCGGCAAATCCACGGTTGCCGGCGAATTCAGCAAACTCGGTGTACCCGTCCTCGATACCGACCAGCTGGCCCGTGAACTCGTAATACCCGGCCAACCCGCCCTGCAGGAAATCGTTACGCATTTCGGCCCCCGCGCCCTGCTTGACGACGGCACGCTGGATCGCGCTTACCTGCGCACACGCATTTTTTCTGATTCTACAGATAAACAGGCGCTTGAGGCGATTCTGCATCCCCGGATCAGGCAACGGGTCCGCGAGTGGCTGGCCACAATCACGAGCCCTTACTGTATAGTCATGATTCCGCTGCTGCTGGAAACGCAGCAGTCCGACCTGGTCGACCGGATACTCGTGGTGGATGCACCGGAAAAAGAACAGCTCAAACGGGTTGCCGCACGCGATGGCCTGTCACACAATGTAGTAGCCGGGATAATGGCCGCGCAAATCGATCGGGAATCACGCCTGTCTGCAGCGGACGATATTATCGTCAATGATGCCGGCGTGGATGCCCTGATCGAGCGGACTCGGAAACTACATATGCACTTCATGGACATATCGAATGAGCACTAGCTCCAGCACGCAGCATGCCAATCGCAGCAAGGCCGGCGCCGGCACGCCCCGGCAGCCAGGCCAGGCACCGGCTACGGGCAGGATAGTCTATGAACAGCCTCTCAACGAACGTACCCGAACCTTCATGCGGCTCGAATATCTGTTCAGGCAGGCCAGCCATCACCTGGAGCTTGCTTCCGAGTGGGACAGCCGTGCCACGCTCGACTGCATCCTCGAAATCGTGGATATTTTCGGCAACACCAATCTCAAGTCCGAAGTCATCAAGGAACTCGAGCGCCATTCAGCCAACCTGAAGCGGCTGGGCCAGAATCCGGCCGTCGACCCGGACCAGCTCGGACTGTTACTCGACAGGATCAACAGACGTATCGACAGCATGCATGGCATCAATGGCCAGATAGCCAGCGAACTGAAAAACAGCGAATTCCTGACGAGCATACGTCAGCGCAATGCGATACCGGGAGGCACCTGTGACTTCGACCTGCCGGCATTCCACTACTGGCTGCAACAGCCGGCAGAGTCCCGCAACCGGGACCTGCTGCGCTGGCTGGGGAATTTCGATGCCATCGGGCAATCCATCCAGCTGATCCTGTCGATGACCCGCGACAGCACACCCCTGAAGCGGGCAATGGCAATACACGGCCTGTATCAGCGCACCCTGGATCCCAACCTGCCCTGCCAGCTGGTGCGGATCGCGTTACCGGCCGGCGTGCCTTACTTTGCGGAACTCAGTGGCGGTCGGCACCGCTTTACAGCGCGGTTCCTGGAGTTTTCCGCGGCGGAAGATCGCTCCAGGCAGACTGACCAGGACGTCGAATTCGAACTCGCCTGCTGCGTCATCTAGGAGCCTGTCGGACTCAGGGGTTCGTAGCGAGGCGAGTGGGAAAGGGAGAACAAATGATCACGATTTTGAGGCGCATAGTGGTCCTATGTAACGAGAAATCGGGGACATTTGGGCCGCTTTCCCGCCGCCGCTGTAGAATCATCCTGAGTCCGACAGGCTCCTAGCCCGCATTTCTCACCGGGCGGCGAGCGTCCGACCTAATGAGCTGAAACTATGAAACTAATACCACTTCGGCACAAAACAGGATGTCAATGGGTGGTGCCTATCCCGGCCCTGGCTGGTTCTCGTGCACCCGTACTTGCGATGTACAGGGACGTTCAAGTGGTCGCTCTCGCACATCCTTGTGCTTCGCGACACTCGGCCTTTCCTGTCCATCGTCGTCGGGAGACAGGAAGTCGGGAGCGACCTGTTCACTCAAGTGGTAGCTACGGCTACCACTTTCATTCCAGAGCGGCGT
>JBATJF010000010.1:0-6114 GCA_049668345.1 Gammaproteobacteria bacterium | reverse complement strand
ATCCCGCTCCGGCTCCGAGTTGTGCGCGCCCCCGGCCTGGCGAGGAGCGGAGGTGTTCGGCGAAGCCGACGCGGCCAGTGGGGTGCCCTTCTCTTTGGGTACTTTCTCTTGGGCACGCAAGAGAAAGTACCTCGCCTGACAGGGCGAAACCGGATATCAGGTTACGCTGACAGCAAATCCACTTAAAATAGAATCAATGCAGCCACTACAAAACGACCGCTTCCTCCGTGCATTGCTGCGCGAGCCTGTCGACGTCACCCCGATCTGGATGATGCGCCAGGCCGGGCGCTACCTGCCGGAATACCGCAGGGTGCGCCAGCAGGCGGGCAGCTTCATGGACCTGTGCACGAACCCGGAACTGGCCTGCGAAGTGACCATGCAGCCGCTCGAGCGCTATCCGCTGGATGCCGCCATCCTGTTTTCCGACATCCTCACCATCCCGGATGCCATGGGACTGGGCCTGTACTTCGAGGAAGGCGAAGGTCCGCGCTTCAGCAAGCCGGTACGCAGCGCGGCGGACATCAAGGCGCTCGGACGGCCCGACCCGGAAAACGAGCTGCGCTATGTCATGGATGCCGTCCGCCTGATCCGCAGCACGCTCGCCGGCCGCGTACCGCTGATCGGCTTTTCAGGCAGCCCGTGGACGCTGGCCACTTACATGGTCGAGGGTGCTTCCACCAAGACCTACTCGAAGGTAAAGGGCATGCTCTACGGCGAACCTCGTCTGATGCACCAGTTGCTGGATACCATTGCCCTGTCCGTTACTGACTACCTCAACGCACAGATCGCCGCCGGCGTGCAGGCGGTGATGGTCTTCGATACCTGGGGCGGCGTGCTGACGCCGGACGACTACCGCGATTTCTCGCTGCACTACATGCAACAGATCGTGGACGGCCTGACGCGCGAGGCGGACGGCCGCAAGGTCCCCGTTATCCTGTTCACCAAGGGCGGCGTCCAGTGGCTGGAGCAGATGGCCGACACCGGCGCCGATGCGCTCGGCATCGACTGGTCCACCGATCTCGCGCAGGCACGCAAGCGTGTCGGCGACCGCGTTGCCCTGCAGGGCAACCTCGACCCTGCCGTGCTGTATGCGCCCCCGGAGATCATTCGCGAACGCGTCGCCGGCGTTCTGGCCGCGTTCGGCCATGGCTCCGGTCACGTGTTCAACCTGGGCCACGGCATCAACCCGGACGTCGACCCGGAACATGCCGGCGCCCTGGTCAGCGCCGTGCACGAACTGAGCGCGCAATATCACAGGTAGCGGTAATCCGTGCCGCGTTGCGACAACAGCAGAACCGCCATACTTTGCCGGGTGCCTTTCGCCCTGCACCTTAGCAATTGAACCCCGTTGTGGCGGGTCGCCACCTGGCTTTGTCGAGACTGATCGCACAGCACCCGTTGAAAATGTGTCTCGTCCCGATGAGCATCCGACACGCCCCGCGCTTATCTGCTGCCGGGTGTCTACCCGTCCACACAGAGTCACCTTAAAAAAACCAGGATCGCTGCCTCACCGTCGCACGCCACCTCGAGGGCCTGGTACAGGGCGCGAAAAAGATGTTTCGCCAGGAAACCCGGCACTTCGGCAACCCGTTGGAACCGGGGCCGGCAGGTGCCGGCACCACCTGAATACCCCAAGGAAACAGCTGGTACTGGCTGGCGTCTGGCGATGCTCCGACCGTGCAAGCGCCAGGCCTGTTTGCCAGTTATGCCAGTACCCTGCACCCCGTAAAATAACACCTAAAGGTATAAGCTTTCTTTATGTGATCGCACACCTTTCCTGCAGGTTATTTACCGGGGCAAGTGGAAGCCGGGCGCATAACACGCGTATGATTTGCCCGGATTCCCGTGCCGTCTGGTGAACGGGCTGGCGATTTTCGGCAGTGTACAGCCTTCGCCGAGCGGTTGAGGTAGCAATAAGGAAAACGTCACCCCGTCTTGATATTCACCCTTAAATGAAGTTTCATCCCGCATGCGCTGGCGCTCGATAACACGGCTGTTCGGAATCCTGCTCATTTTCTACAGCCTGTGTTTTCTGCCCTCGCTTATCACGTCAAGCGCGTCGAGCTGGACATCGGGCGCTGCCGGAAACTGGCCGAATCACTGCACCGGACTATCGTGCTGCATGGCGATGCAGCGGACCAGGACCTGCTGAAGCAGGAGGATACCGACCTGTTCTGCGCCTTGACCAATGACGACGAGGCTAACATTCTTTCCGCCATGCTCGCCAAGCGGCTTGGCGCGCACAAGGTGGTGTCCATCATCAACCGTACGAGCTACGTGGACCTTGCACAGGGGACGGCCGTGGACATTGCCCTGTCACCCGCGCAGGTTACCATCGGCGCACTGCTGGCCCACATACGGCGCGGTGATGTGGTGGCCGTGCATTCACTGCGGCGGGTTGCGGCCGGGGCCATCGAAGTCGTTACACACGGCGACCGCGATACGTCGCAGGTCGTCAGTCGGCGCGTTGATGAGCTGCCGCTTCCCGAGGGTACGACCATCGGCGCCATTGTCCGCGGAGACAAGCTGATATTCCCGCACCGGGAAACCGTAATCGAGCCGCAGGACCACGTCATCCTGTTCCTCGCTGACAAACGCAAGATTATTGATGTTGAACGGCTGTTCCAGGTCTCGATATCGTTCGTTTGAACAACCGGGAATTCTCCTGATCCTGCTGCACACACCCGTAACGGGAATGCAGCGCCTGTTTTCGCCGCGACTAACGGATCGAGCGCAGTTGCACTGACCACCACAACCCGTCGCCCCACACAGGGGGTTGGCATAACGACCGTGAAAGAGTTGAACGAACACGAACTTGAGTGCCCGCGCAAGATCGCAACAGGGAAGACTGACTTTATCTCGCCCTGTGCGACGCACATTCTGGAACAGCTTATCAACGCCGGGCTTGTCGAGCGGGCACCGCATCCAGGCAGTGACCT
The DNA here is from genome assembly GCA_049668345.1 of Gammaproteobacteria bacterium. GTDB lineage: Bacteria > Pseudomonadota > Gammaproteobacteria > UBA9214 > UBA9214 > UBA9214. Next base: position 3,175 of record JBATJF010000010.1, on the reverse strand, counting down.
ACAACAGGCATCACGAGTGGTCTTTTGTAAACCGTATTAGCCGGTGCTGCGCACGCTGGCACAATGCCATTCTAACAATGGTGATCTGCTGTCGGGGTACATACCAGCACTGTGTCGTCGGATTCAGGCGGCCTGATGCCGCGCTTTAATTCGGGGAACGCAAGCAACGGCCGCCGGCGGGACAGTACGTATTCTTCGTGTGAACAGGCAGAATCAGGCCACGCAGGCGGCATGGATCATCGCGGCATAAAGACGCGCCGCGTCGCAGGTTTCCTGCAGCGAGACATGCTCGTGACGCGTATGCGCCACTTCCAGCCGACCCGGCCCGCAGATCACCGGCACCGAACCCTTCTGGTGAAACAGGCTGCCATCGGAGTGTGATCGAAAAGCGGCCGGCGACCAGTCGAGTCCCGTGGCATGGTACGCCTGTCGCACCGGGTCGAGCAGCGGGTCGTCCAGCGCATTGGCATAACCTGTCGCCCAGTACAGGTTCTCGAACTCCAGCTCGCAGCGCGGATGAGTGGCCTGTGCCTTGTCACGCGCCTGCTCGATCAGCCGGTCGATGACCGTGTGATCTACGCCGGGCGGCGCGTGGATGTCGATGGCCGCCTCGCATTGCTGTGCCACCATGAACAGGCCGGCGCCGCCGCGAATCTCGCGCGGGTTGATGGTCAGCCCGTGCGTGGCCTCGCCACCCGCCTCCATGATCTGCTGCATCCAGGCCAGCATGGCATGGATGGCGCTGGCGCCCATTTCCGGCAGTGCGGCATGCGCACGCGCGCCCTGCACGGTCATCCTGCACTCATAGTAGCCGTAGTGATCCACGCACGGTACGAGCCCGGTCGGCTCGCCGATCACGGTAAGCGGCGCGGTACGCCAGTCGAGCAGGGTCTCTGAACCGTCGCCGTACTCTTCCTCGCCGACCACCAGTGCCACGATCAGGCCACGCCTGAGTTCCGCCCCCGACCTGACTACCGCGATTACCGCCTCGACAATGGCCGCGCAGCCCGATTTCATATCCGCCGTGCCCAGCCCGTGCAGGATGTCGCCTTCGCGGTGCAGCCGCTGCTCCTCCTCGTCGATAAGCGGCACGGTATCGACGTGCCCGACCCACATCAGCACGGCGGGCTGCGGTCCGAGCTCGATGATCAGATTGGCCCGGGTATCCGCTACCGGACCACCGCCCGGCGGCAGTGGCTGGCGCATGTAGCGCACGCCGCACTCGCCGAGCCGTTCGGCGAACACCTCCATGGCCGGCTCCTCGGCATAGGACGGACTGTACTGCTCGACGGCGTCGGTCAGCAGCGTCACCAGCTGCGCGTCGTCGATCAGGGCGAGGATATCATTAAGTTCGCTAGTCATCCTGTTTCCTGCTGCGACGCACCACCTGTTTCTGGCTGCGCAATCGCTGGTAGTCGGGGTGGTAGGTCAGGTTCTTGCTGAGGTAGACATGACGGTCCTCACTCAGGAAGTCATGCTTGCGAAACAGCTTGATGGCCGGCTTGTTGTCGGCGTCGGTGTCGACGATCATCATGCGCGCGCCGGCGCAGATGAAGGCCTCGGTGATGCCCTCGATCAGCAGGCTGGCAATGCCGCTGCGTTTCAGCTCCGGATCGACCGCCAGCCAGGTCAGGTAGCCATAGCTCCAGGCGCTGTTGCGCTTGTCGATGAGTGAACCGAGCGCAAAGCCCACCAGCCGGTCCTGGTACTCGGCGACGAGGCAGAACTCACCATCCGAGTGGAACAGGCCAACGGCCTCGTATTCATCCCAGGTCCGGTACAGGCTGGGCCACTTGTCGGCCGTGAATACGCGCTCGCCCAGCGCATAGACGGCCGACAGGTCCTCCAGCTCCATTTCGCGCACCTCGACGCCTTTTTGAACGGCACTCATCACAGCTTCACCACAGTCTGATTCGACCGGAAAAGTATACCTGCATTTATGGTCAATGCGATTCACAAAACGCCGACTGGATTCCCGGGAAATGCCTGGAGTATGCTAGGCCCGTCCCCTTTTCCGGCACGCCCCGCCATGCCCAACCCCCGTATCCTGCGCCTCCTGCTGCCCATCCTGTCCACTGCGCTGTTCTACGCCCTGTATTACGCGATCAGCGCCATGGGTTTCGATGTCGTCATCGTGCCCAAGGCCATCCCGCGCGATTACCTGCTGAACCTGGTGCTGGCCTATGCGCTCATTGCATTGTCGCGACGTCTCTGGGTCTTCCTGCTGCTGCAGGGCCTGCTGATGGCCTTGCTGTACACAGGCAATGCCGTCAAGGTCAGCTTCTTCGGCGGCCCGATCATGCCGGATGATGTATATGCCCTGCGCACGCTGTTGCTGCTGCTGGAAGGCTGGCAGTTCTACCTCGCGGCGCTGCCGCTGGTCGGCATCGCCAGCCTGCTGATCTTCAATTTCAGCCTGCGCAACTGGGGCTCCTGGCTGGCACTGGCCGCATTGCTGTTGCTTGGTGTCACGCTGGTATACCAGCCGCGAAACATCATCAAGCCGCTCGATCACTACGTCGGCAACGTGGTCTGGGACCAGCGCTCCAACTACCTGCAGCGCGGCGCCATGCTCTACTCGCTGATGGAAGGTGCACGTTACTTCGCCGACCGCGTACCGCCGCCCGACCGCGAGGACGTGCGTGCGGCGCATGCGCGCCTGCGGGCAGGCCTGCCGCCACGCCGCATTCCAGCCGGGGAATTCACGCCACGGAACGTGCATATCCTATTGCTCGAGTCGTTCTGGGACCCGTCGCCGCTGCAGGCGGGGCGCTATTCGCGCGATACTTTCCCGAAAGATTTTCGGTCGCTGTGGAAGCAGACCGGGAACAGTCGCATCCTGTCGCCGGTGTTCGGCGGCTATACCGCCAATGCCGAGTTCGAGGCGCTATGCGGCTTCCCGGTACTGCAGGATGCCGTCAAATTCGAGCGCGATCTCAAGAATGACGCGCCCTGCCTGCCGCGCATCCTGGCACAGCAGGGTTACACCACGATCGCCTCGCACCCCAACGTACCGGTGTTCTGGAACCGCGTGAACGCCTATCGCCGGCTCGGCTTCGGGACCTACTGGTCGCTGGACGATTTCGAGAAAGTCGACATGGTGCGCAACTTCATGAGCGACGCCTCGCTCTACCGCCAGGTGCTGGACAAGATCGAACCCTGGCTCGACAGCGGC
>JBATJF010000009.1:0-11596 GCA_049668345.1 Gammaproteobacteria bacterium | reverse complement strand
GTTCCAGGGAGACATACTGCTCACCGAGCAGGCCGGCGGTGAAGATGCTGGCCGAGGTGTCTTCCGGGAAACCCTCGTACTGCGAGTCGATCTTCATCGACACCACGGCCTCGAAGGTCTTGAAATCGTAGCCGATGTCATCCACCCGGCCGACGCGTACGCCGGACACCGTCACCGGCGCGCGCACCTTCAGGCCGCCGATATTCTGAAAGCTTGCCTTGACCACGTAGCCATCGTTGTTGCCCAGCGTGCTGAGATTGCTGACCTGCATGGCCAGCATGAAAAGGGCCGCCATACCACCGGCAACAAACAACCCGACAACGATCTCGATTGTTCTGGCGTTCACTCTTCAGGGCCTGCTAACACGTGGTTGGTCGTTGCGACGGTGGCCATTTTTTCGCCAGCCAAGGCAGTGCGAGTGCCGTGTAGTTGCACTACTCAAGCGAGCACTAACGCAGGATGGCGGGAAAATGGCCCCGTCCCTTCGGGTTGCGCCTGCAATCAGGCCATGCGGCGTTACTCGTCGTTCATTTAGCATAACTAAACCTCTCTCCTTGTACCTTGCCTGGCCTGATTTCAGGCAGCAACGCAACGATCAATCACGTGTTAACAGGCCCTAATCTCCAAACATCAGTGCGGTCAGTACGAAATCCAGCCCCAGCACGACCAGCGACGTGTGTACCACCGTGCGGGTGGTTGCGCCACTGACGCCCTCCGCCGTCGGTACGGCATCGTAGCCCTCGAACAGTGCAATCCAGCCGGCGATGAAGCCGAACACGATACTCTTGATGACACCGTTCATGATGTCGTCGTATAGATCCACCTTGGCCTGCATCTGCGACCAGAACGCCCCGTCGTCGACACCCAGCAGGCCGACGCCGACGAAATGTCCGCCGTAGACGCCGACGGCACTGAAAATGGCCGCCAGCAGCGGCATGCAGAGGAACGCCGCCAGGAAGCGCGGTGCGATCACGCGCTGCACCGGGTCCACCGCCATCATTTCCATACCGGACAGCTGCTCGGTCGCCTTCATCAGGCCGATCTCGGCCGCCAGCGCCGATCCGGCACGCCCGGCGAACAGCAGCGCGGCGACCACCGGCCCCAGTTCCCGCACCAGCGACAGGGCCACCAGGACGCCCAGTGATTCCTCTGCGCCGAAATCGACCAGCGTATTATAACCCTGCAGGCCCATGACCATGCCCACGAACAGTCCGGACACCAGGATGATGACCAGCGTCAGGACACCGACCGAGTACATCTGTTTCACCACCAGCCCCGGCCGCAACAGCATGCCCGGCATGCTGGCCAGCACCTGAAGCAGGAACAGGTGCCCCCTTCCCAGGCGCTGGAAAAAGCGCAGCGCGTGGCGGCCCAGCCTCTGCAATGCATTCAGCATCAACCGCGTGCCCTGCCGACCAGGTCGTCACGGAAACCCGGCGCGGGGTAGTGAAACGCCACCGGCCCGTCGGGCTCGCCGTGCAGGAACTGGTGCGTCCACGCCGAGTCGGATTTCCACAGCGCATCGGGCTTGCCATGGTCCATCACCCGGCCGTCCGACAGCAGGTAGGCATAATCCGCGATCGCGCTGGTCTCGCGCACGTCGTGCGACACCACGATACTGGTCAGCCCGAGTGCACTATTCAGCTCGCGTATCAGCTTGACCAGGATACCCATGGAGATGGGATCCTGCCCGGTAAAGGGCTCGTCGAACATCACTATCGCGGGATCCAGTGCGATCGCGCGCGCCAGGGCAACCCGACGCGCCATGCCGCCGGACAGCTCGCTGGGCATGAGCCCGGCCGCACCGCGCAGCCCCACTGCCTCGAGCTTCATCAGTACCAGATCACGCACCAGCGCTTCGGGCAGACGCGTATGTTCGCGGATCGGATAGGCAATATTGTCGAACACGTTGATGTCCGTCAGCAATGCGCCGCTCTGGAACAGCATGCCGATGCGCTTGCGCAGGCGGTACAGTTCCGGACGACTGAGCGTTGCGACGTCCTGGCCCTGCACAAGAATGGAACCGGACAGCGCTTGCAGCTGACCGCCGATCAGTTTCAGCAAGGTGGTCTTGCCGGTGCCGCTCGGCCCCATGATGGCGGTAACGGTACCCGGCAGGATGTCGAGGTCCACACCATCGAATATCATGCGCTCGCCACGGGCAAAGCGCAGGCCGCGTATCTGGACAACAGGCTCTGGCATTATTCCTTTTCCGCACTCGTTAAAAAAGGTCGACATTATGGACAGGCAGGCCGCTGCATTACAAACAGCAATTTCGACGGCTGGTAACGATGTGTATGATAACGCGAACAGATTTCCGGAATCTGCCCGATGAAGCGCGCATTATCCTTCCAGATACGGGAACCCCGCAAGCAGAATCCGGGATGGCCCGCCCGAACGGGATATACGTACTCCAAAAACCCGCTGACCGACGCCAATCCCGACACTTATGTGGACTGAACTGCTGGCCATAGCCGCCGGTTTCGTACTGCTGGCCTGGAGCGCGGCACGCTTCGTGGAGGGTGCGAGCGCCATCGCCTGGCACCTGGACATCCCGCCGCTGGTCATCGGGCTCACCGTGGTCAGCATCGGCACCTCGGCGCCGGAAATCGTTTTTTCCGGGATTGCGGCCTGGCAGGGCAACGCCGGACTGGCGGTGGGCAACGCGATCGGCTCGAATATCATCAATACCAGTCTGATTCTCGGTATCGGTGCGCTGATCATGCCCTTGTACGTGCATTCCGGCATCATCCGGCGCGAGCTGCCGATGCTGCTGCTGGTCATGGGTTTCACCTACGCCCTGCTCGTCGACCACAGGCTCGGCCGCCTCGACGGCGCGCTGATGCTGACCGGTATGCTCGCCGTGCTGTACTGGATCGTGCGTGTCGGCATGAAACCCCAGGCCGCACGCGACCCGATGGGCAGGGAATACGCTCAGGAACTGCCGACCGGGCTCGGCATCGGTCGTGCAACAATACTGCTGGCCGTCGGACTGACGGTGCTGCTGGCGAGTTCGAAGCTGCTGGTATGGGGCGCGGCATCGCTGGCGACGATGCTCGGCGTCAGCGATCTCGTCATCGGCCTGACCATTGTCGCGCTCGGAACCAGCCTGCCGGAGCTGGCCGCCACCATCAGCAGCGCACTCAGGAACGAACATGACATCGCACTCGGCAACATCATCGGCTCGAATATCTTCAACCTGCTCGCCGTACTCGGACTGGCCGGCGTGATCCGGCCGGAGCCGCTCGACCCGATCGTGCTGACGCGCGACTACCCCGTCATGGTGGGCATGACACTCGCGATGTTCTTCATGGCGTACGGCTTTCGCCGCCCGGGGCGGCTGAACCGCTACGAGGGCGCCCTGCTGGTGCTTGCCTATGGCGCCTACCAGACCCTGTTATACTTTGCCGAGACCTGACGAGGCGAACCCGCTACCATTCCGACATGAACGACACCAAACTGCAGGAGCTCGCACTGGCGGTCATCGATACCGAGGCGCGCGCCATCGACCGGCTGGCCGATGAAATCCGCAAGCCTTCATTCGCGCATGCCTGTCACCTGATGCTGGACTGCCGCGGACGCGTCGTCGTCACCGGCATGGGCAAGTCCGGCCACATCGCCGGCAAGATCGCCGCGACCCTGGCCAGCACCGGCACCCCCGCCTTTTTCGTGCATCCGGGCGAAGCCAGCCACGGCGACCTCGGCATGATCACGGCATCCGACGTGCTGCTGGCGCTGTCCAATTCCGGGGAAACCGCCGAAATCGTCACCATCCTGCCGATCATCAAGCGTCTCAAGGTGCCGCTGATCGCCATGACCGGCAATCCGGAATCCACCCTGTCGCAGGCCGCCACCGCCAACATCAACGTCAGCGTGGAAAAGGAGGCCTGTCCGCTCGGCCTGGCGCCGACCGCCAGCACCACGGCCGCGCTGGCCATGGGCGATGCCATGGCCATTGCCCTGCTGGAGACGCGCGGCTTCACGGCGGAGGATTTTGCACGCTCCCACCCGGGCGGCATGCTGGGGCGGCGCCTGCTGCTGCTGATCGATGACCTGATGCACACCGGCGACGCCATCCCGCGCGTCTCGCCCGACACCCTGCTCAGAGATGCACTGGTGGAGATGACCCGCAAGGGCCTGGGCATGACCGCGGTGGTGGATGCCGACGGCAGGCTGGCCGGCGTATTCACGGACGGCGACCTGCGTCGCACCATCGATCATCGCATCGACCTGCACACCGCCCGCGTCAGCGAGGTGATGACCGCCAGCTGCAAGACGGTGCAGCCCGGCATGCTCGCCGCGGAAGCCCTGCAGATCATGGACGACACCAAGATCAACGCCCTGCCCGTAATCAACGACGATAACCAGATCGTCGGCGCGCTCAACATGCACGACCTGCTGCGCGCCGGCGTAGTATAACTCCCGACACCATGAAAGACATACTCGAAAAGGCCGCACGCATCCGATTGCTGATCTTCGACGTCGACGGTGTGCTCACCGACGGCAGCCTGTTCATTGGCGACGACGGCCAGGAATACAAGGCCTTCCACTCGCGCGACGGACACGGCATCAAGATGCTGCAGAAGCACGGCGTCATCGTCGGCATTATCACCGGCCGCACCTCGAAAGTCGTCGAGCACCGCATGGCGAACCTGGGCATCACCCATGTCTACCAGGGCAAACTGGAGAAGCTGCCGGCCTTCGAGGAACTTATCGACAAGCTCGGCATCACTCCGCAGGAGGCAGCCTATGTCGGCGACGACGTGGTGGACCTGCCGGTCATGCGCCGCGTCGGACTGGCCATCGCCGTGCAGGACGCGCATCCGCTGGTGGTGCGCCACAGTCACTGGCAGACACCCCGCGGCGGTGGCCGCGGCGCGGCGCGCGACGTGTGCGAAATGCTGATGGAAGCGCGCGGCGTACTCAAGCGGGACCTGGACAGCTACCTGTGAGCAACGCCCGCACGGTCATTCTGCTGCTGGTCGCACTGCTGGTGGTGGCCACCAGCTGGTTTTCCCGCCAGCAGGGCTCCCCCGGCGATCTGGCGGTCTTCACCGAGCGCGGTCCCGACGCCTACGCGGACGACGTCACCATCCGGGTCATGGATGCGGACGGCCAGCCCGCCTACCGGCTGCGCGCCGCACACATCGCCTGGTATCCGGGAAACGACCAGCTGGCGCTGCGCAAGCCACAACTCGATGTGACGAGGCCCGATGGCGCACGCTGGCAACTGACCGCGGAACAGGGCCGGACCGGCCGCGCCGGTGACCCGATTTCCCTGACCGGTGAGGTTATTATTCAAAAACTTGCATCTGACTCACAGAATCCACTTAAGATCACGACCAGCGACGTGACAGTCCTGGCGGACGCCCGCATGGCGCTGACGGAAAGCGCCGCACAGGTGAGCGGACCGGGCTATCGCTTCGAGTCACAGGGACTCTTGGCGGACTTCAGCGAAAACCGGCTGGAATTGCGATCGCAGGTACGGGGCAATATCGATGGCGGGAGCTAGCCGACTGACCCGACTGCTGTGCCCGGCCGGCTGGCTGCTGTTACTGGCGCCCTGCCTTGCCTGGGGGCTCGCCAGCGACCGCAGCCAGCCGATCCAGATCGAGGCGGACCGCGCCACCCTGGACGAGAAGAAGGGCCTGAGCGTGTATGAAGGCAATGTCTTCCTGCAACAGGGGACGCTGACGCTGCGCGGCAGTCGCATGAGCGTGCAGATAACCGACAGCCAGGTCGGGACCATCATCATCGACGGCAAACCTGCCACCTTTTCGCAACGACCGGACGGGGCCGATACCGACCAGCAGGCCGAGGCCGATCACATCGAGTATCACACCGGCGACCAGCGCCTGATCCTGCAGGGCCAGGCCGTGATCCGACAGTCGGAAAAGGAAGAGTTCAGCAGCAATCGCATCATCTTCAATCTCAGGAACAACACGGTGAATGCCGGCGGCGGCAAGGGCAGCCGTGTGCGCATCACGCTGCAGCCGGACGCTGTACCGGACATCGCGCCGGACGCTGCGACTGACGTTGCGCCCGGCGCCGTGCCGGACGCGGCACCGCAAGGCACGCCACCCGGCGATCCGGCAGGCACACCGCCATGAGCCAGCTGAATACCCTCAACCTGGGCAAGTCCTACCAGTCCCGGCGCGTCGTCGACGACGTGTCCATCACCGTCGACAGCGGCCAGGTCGTTGGCCTGCTGGGACCGAACGGTGCCGGCAAGACCACCTGCTTCTACATGATCGTCGGCATCATCCCGTGCAGCGAGGGACGTATCGAGCTGGACGGCGTTGACCTGACCGGACAGCCCATGCACGTGCGTGCGCGCCACGGGCTCGGTTACCTGCCGCAGGAAGCCTCCGTATTCCGGAAGCTCTCGGTCGCGGAAAACATCATGGCGATACTCGAGATCCGCAAGGATCTCGATGCCCACGAGCGCGGCGAGCACCTGGAATCGCTGCTGCACGAACTGCACATCGGTCATCTCGCCGAACAACCGGGGATCAGCCTGTCGGGCGGCGAACGGCGCCGCGTCGAGATCGCGCGCGCCCTGGCCGCCAACCCGCGCTTCATCCTGCTGGACGAGCCATTCGCCGGCGTCGACCCGATCTCGGTCATCGATATCCAGCACATTATCGAGCACCTGTGCAACCGCGACATCGGCGTGCTGATCACCGACCACAACGTGCGCGAAACCCTCGGCATCTGCGACCGTGCCTACATCCTGAGCGAGGGCCGGGTCATCTCCGCCGGCAGCCCGCAAAGCGTACTGGCTGACCAGCGCGTGCGCGAGGTCTACCTGGGTACGGAATTCCGGCTCTAGGAGCCTGTCGGACTTGGGCGATCGTAGCGAGCCGGATGGGAGAACGAGGTCATTTTTCCGATCGTTCGAGGAGAATAGCCGTAGCTATTTGACGAGGAGGATCGGAAAAATGGGCCGTTGTGCCATCGGCGCAGTAGATCAGTCCCAAGTCCGACAGGACTCCTAGCACCACGCAGCGCAGATGCGGCATCGTGACCGGATGCGGACAAAACTGCCTGTTACCCCTGCAAGCCACAATACGTCACGGGTATAGCCGCGCCAATCTGACAGGTATGTCATGCCATGCTCCCAACAGGATATTGCCGGCATGGCATGGATCATGCACTATACTGGTTGAAGGGTTTATTGTGACTGCCAAAGTGGCGGAAAAAAGATGTTTAATCTGCGGAACATGCATCCGCAGATTCATACGAGTCAAGGGCTTGCATATTCAATGAGCAAACGCTATCAGGCTGCGGGCGGAACAGGAAAACCCTGCCGGCAGCGGCACATTACCGAATCGAAAGTCCGCAACGGACCTGCCTAAGCCTCGCCACCCATGAAGCAGTCGCTGCAACTCAAGCTCGGCCAGAACCTGACCATGACGCCCCAGCTGCAGCAGGCGATCCGCCTGCTGCAACTGTCGACGCTGGAGCTTCAGACCGAGGTGCAAATGGCGCTCGAGTCCAACCCGATGCTTGAGCAGGACGAAGGCACCGTTGCCGAGAATGGCGAGCCATCGGCCGAGGTCAATGGCAGTGACCGCGACAGCAAACTGACCGCCGAGGGCGACAGCGAAAACATCCCGGACGAGCTGCCGGTCGACAGTAACTGGGAAGACGTGTTCGATACCGGCGCCACCAGCTACAGTGCCCCGGATACCGGCGGGCGCGACATCATGGAAACGGTCACCGTCAGCAGCGAAAGCCTGCAGGATCACCTCGTGTGGCAGCTGGAAATGACCAATCTGTCGGACACCGACCTGATGATCGCACGTACCGTTATCGACGCCATCGACGAGGACGGATATCTCACCATCGGCACGGAAGATATCCGCCGCTCGCTGGCCAGCAGCATCGAGGTGGAAGCAGACGAGATCGAAGCGGTCATCCATCGTATCCAGCAGCTCGACCCGATCGGTGTCTGCGCACGCGACCTGCAGGAAAACCTGTTGCTGCAGTTGCAGCAGTTCGATACGGATACGCCCTGGCTCGGGGAAGCGCAGGTACTGGTGCGGGACCACTTCGGTCTGCTCAGCAACCGCGACTACAGCCGCATCTGCAGCAAGATGAAAGTGGGCAAGGACGACCTGCAGCAGGTCATCAATCTGATCCAGTCGCTGAATCCGCGCCCCGGCTCGACGTACAACACCACGGAACCCGAGTACATCATCCCGGACGTCTACGTCTTCAAGAAGGGCAGCACCTGGCAGGTGGAACTGAATCCCGATTCGATCCCGAAACTGCGCATCAACTCGATGTACGCGAACTTGATAAAGCGCGGCAGCAACAGCCGTGATAACAACTATCTGCGGGACAATCTCCAGGAAGCACGCTGGTTCCTGAAGAGCCTGCAGAGTCGCCACGAGACCCTGCTGAAGGTCGCCAGCTGCATCGTCGAGCGCCAGCACGGCTTCCTGGATCACGGCGAGGAAGCCATGCGGCCGATGGTGCTGCGCAGCATCGCCGAGACCATCGAGATGCACGAATCGACCGTGTCGCGCGTGACCACTCGCAAGTACATGCATACCCCGCGCGGTATCTATGAGTTCAAGTACTTCTTCTCCAGCCATGTTTCCACGGAAGCTGGCGGTGAATGTTCCGCGACCGCGATCCGGGCCATCATCAAGAAGCTGGTCGCAGCGGAAAACCCGGCGAAACCGCTGAGTGACAGCAAGATGGCAAACGTCCTGGCCGACCAGGGCATCAATGTCGCCCGCCGCACTATCGCAAAGTACCGGGAGTCGCTCTCCATATCACCATCCAACGAACGCAAGCGCCTCTCGTAGGCGTAACCAGAAAAGGAGTGCTGTTATGCAAATCAGCCTGACCGGAAATCACGTCGACCTGACCGAACCGTTGCGCGAATATGTCAACACCAAGATGGAACGCCTGGAACGCCATTTCGATATCGTGCACGACATCCACGTGGTACTGAGTGTGGAAAAACTTCGTCACAAGGCGGAAGCTACCGTGCACATAAATGGCAACAAGCTGTTTGCCGACTCGGTACAGGAAGACATGTACGCGGCCATCGACGCCCTGACCGACAAGCTCGACCGCCAGGTAAAAAAGCACAAGGAAAAAATGACCGACCATCACCGCAGCGAGGGGTCCATTGCCAAAGGTCTGTAGCACCGCCCGACGGCCGGCAGGATGTCCGGCGTACGGCCTGCAACAGCAGCACACTGTCAATCATGAAAATCACCAGCTTATTATCAGACGACCGCGTTGTTTGCAGTGAGGACATCGCGAGCAAAAAACGCCTGCTGGAACTGCTGAGCGAGCTGCTCGGCAAGAGTTCGCCGCAGCTGTCGCAACAGGCCATTTTCGACGCGCTGGTCAACCGCGAAAAGCTCGGTAGCACCGGCCTCGGCAAGGGTGTTGCCATTCCGCATGGTCGCATGGCCTCGCTGGAGGAGCCGGTGTGCGCCTTCATCGAGGTCAAGACACCGGTGGATTTCGACGCCGCCGACGGTCAACCCGTGGATCTTGTGTTCTGCCTGCTCGTCCCGGAAGACTCGACCGAGGAGCACCTGCAGGTGCTGTCGACCATCGCCGAGATCTTCAGTAACCCGTCCATGTGCAGCAAGCTGCGCGAGTGCGACAGCGGTGAATGCATACTCACGCAACTCTACCAGTGGGAGAGCCAGCGCATTTCCGCATGAGCACAACGCTTGATATCAGGACGTTGTACGATGATCTGGAGGAAAAGCTGGGTCTGAGCTGGATCTGCGGCTCCCATCACGAGCACAAGGTGATCCACACCAGCAAGGAACACACCACCGACGTATCGCTGGTTGGACAACTCAATCTCATCAATCCGCACCGCGTCCAGATACTCGGCAGGAAGGAACTGGAATATTTCGACAAGCTGCAGAAAAACTCCCGCATGGATGCAATCGACCAGCTTTTCTCCGGGGAATCGACACTGGTAATCCTCACTGGCCGGCTCACCGCACCCGAAGACCTGAAGGACGCCGCGATGGCCGCGCACACGCCGCTGCTGTCGGCACGCCTGAAAAGCCAGGAAACCATCGAGAACCTGCAGCACTACCTGACCAACTATTTCGCGGAAAAGATCACCCTGCATGGCGTGTTCATGGAAGTCATGGGCACCGGCGTGCTGATCACCGGCGAATCGAGCATCGGCAAGAGCGAACTCGCGCTGGAACTGCTGACACGCGGGCACCGGCTGATCGCCGACGATGCGCCTGAATTCGCGCGCATTGCGCCGGACACGCTGATCGGAACCTGCCCTGAGATGCTGCGTGAATTTCTCGAGGTGCGCGGCCTCGGCATCCTCAATGTGCGCGCCATGTTCGGCGCCAGCGCGATCAAGCAGAACCGCAACCTGCGGCTCATCATCCGTCTGCAGGACATGGAAGAGGCGATAAAGATGGACCGTCTGCACGGCAGTCGCCAGCTGCGCAAGATCCAGGATGTCGACATACCCGAGGTTACCCTGCCGGTCGGCCCCGGCAGGAACCTGTCGGTGCTGGTGGAAGCGGCGGTACGCAACCATATCCTGATCAGCAAGGGTTACGACGCCAGCGAGGCCTTCATCGAGCGGCAGAAGAAACGCCTGGAAAAGGCGCGCGAAGAATAGCTACGGACATGAACATGGTCATCATCAGCGGCCTGTCCGGCTCCGGCAAGAGCGTGGCCCTGCACGCCCTCGAGGACATGGACTTCTACTGCATCGATAACCTGCCGATCGGCCTGCTGGTCGCCTTCGCCAACGAATTCCATGAACGCAACCTGGCCAGCAGCGGCAAGGTCGCCGCCGGCATCGACGCGCGCAACCGCGGCGACCAGCTTGAGCGCTTTCCGGAAATTATCGCGGAGCTGCGCGAGCGCGGCATCGACAGCAAGATCCTGTTCCTGCAGGCCGACGACGCCACCCTGCTCAAGCGTTTCAGCGAGACGCGCCGCAAGCACCCGCTCAGTAACAGCAGGACGCCGCTGGCCGATGCCATCGAACGCGAGCGCGGGCTGCTGGCGCCGATAGCTGCCAATGCCGACCTGTTCATCGACACCAGCCGCACCAACGTGCATCAGCTGCGCGAGCTGGTCATGGAAAGCATCGGCAAGACACACAACAAGGGATTTTCCCTGCTGCTGCGCTCCTTCGGTTACAAGCACGGCATCCCGGCGGACGCCGATTTCGTATTCGATGCACGCTGCCTGCCGAACCCGCACTGGCAGCCGGACTTGCGCAGCAAGACCGGACTTGATAAAGAAGTGGCAGACTATCTGGAAACACAGCCGGTCGTGGCCGAGTACCGGGAACAGATCGAGCAGTTCCTGAAACGCTGGATTCCGGAGTTCAAGGCGGACAATCGCAGCTACCTCAGCATCGCCATCGGCTGCACGGGCGGACAACACCGTTCCGTCTACCTGGTCGACGGGCTTGCCGGGCGACTGGGCGACTCACTTGGCGAGGTCGTGGTCCGCCACCGGGAGCTGGAATAATGAGCGGAGTACTACTGATTACACACGGCAATATCGGCCAGGACATGCTGGACACGGTCAGCGGCATCCTGGGTCGTTGTCCGCTGGACAC
>JBATJF010000008.1:0-7498 GCA_049668345.1 Gammaproteobacteria bacterium | reverse complement strand
TTGCCACTGGCCTCGGCGGCCTGCATCGCCTCCTTCATCGCGGCACGGTCGTAGCGGTGATAGCTGTCGCCCTCGATGACCACCGGGTTGACACCCTCGCGCAGAAAGATGTGTTCAAAGGCGACTTTTACGGTCGTGGTACCGGCACCGGAAGATCCTGTGACGGCGATGATCGGATGTTTCTTGGACATGGTGGCTCCTGGCCCTTGTAGGGGTGATTTAGGTCGCGGCTGTGCTGGCAGACGAGAGCATGCCATTGTGTTCTGCCCGCAGCATGACGCTGGCGCCGTTTCCGCACAGCCGCGTATTGAACCATTATTCTGACATGCAACTCAAGCAGCCCGCATCTCATATCACCGTTATGCTGTATTCTTTTATAATTCTCAACGGGTTGGCGGTTCACCCATGGGGGCGGGCAGTCAGGCAGTCGTGCGGCCGATCGGTCATTCAGACCGTTTCCAGAGCCGCTGGTCGAGAACCGGTTCGCGGGGTTGGCCGGCACGCGGTACGCGCCGTGATTTCCGGTTGGGTAGAACATTGGAATACAATAATACGATTCGTAACACCGCATGGCGTGGTGTCAATCACCTACTGACGACTTGGGCGAGGTCACAACCGGATGAGAGTGAATCAGCAAGGCTGGCGCTGGCAGGATCGTTTCCTGCCCTTCATGGCCTGGATCGGTGAAACCAGGAAGCCGGAAATACTGCGCGCCGACCTGATTGCCGGCATAACCGTCGCGCTGGTGCTGGTTCCGCAGTCCATGGCCTATGCGCAGCTCGCCGGTCTGCCGGCCTACTACGGGCTGTATGCATCGTTCCTGCCGGGCATTGTTGCCGCCCTGTTCGGTTCCTCGCGCCAGCTGGCGACCGGCCCGGTCGCGGTCGTGTCACTTATGACGGCCTCGGCGCTCGAGCCAATCGCGGGCGCCAACCCCGAACTCTATATCGCCTATGCCATCATGCTCGCGTTGATGGTGGGGATCTTCCAGGTCGCGCTGGGCCTGCTGCACCTCGGTGTACTGGTCAACTTCCTGTCCCACCCGGTGGTGGTCGGCTTCACCAACGCGGCAGCCATCATTATTGGTACCTCGCAGCTCGGCAAGCTGTTCGGTGTTTCGGTCGAGAGGTCGGAACATACCTACGAAACCGTGTTCGATACCCTGGTTGCGGCGACGCACAGCACGCATCTGGAAACCATGCTGATGGCCATACTCGCCCTGGCGATCATGATCATCCTCAAGCGATACCTGCCGAAGGCGCCGGCCGTACTGGTCGCGGTGGTCATAACCACGTTGTTATCCTGGCAGCTCGGCTTCGAGGAGATGGGCGGCGCGGTGGTTGGCGCGATTCCCGCCGGGCTGCCGCCGATTACTCTGCCGACGTTCAATTTTCAGGTCATGGCGCAATTGCTGAGCGTCACGATCGTTATCTCGGTGATCGGCTTCATGGAGGCCATCTCGATCGCCAAGGCCATGGCCACGCGTACCCGCCAGCGTCTCGATGCCAACCAGGAACTGGTCGGGCAGGGGCTGGGCAATATCATGTCGAGCCTGTCAGGCGGTTACGCGGTATCCGGTTCCTTTTCGCGCTCGGCCGTGAACATCAGCGCCGGCGCGAAGACCGGTTTTTCCGCGGTCATTACCGGTATCGTGGTCGGCATCACGCTGATCGCCCTGACGCCGCTGCTCTACCACCTGCCGCAGGCAACGCTGGCGTCGGTCATCATCATGGCCGTCATCAACCTGGTCAAGGTCGAACCCATCAAGCATGCCTGGAAGGTGCAGCGGCATGACGCGGTGGTCGCGGTGGTGACCTTTTTACTGACCATGATGTGGGCGCCGCATCTCGACAAGGGCATCATGGTAGGCGTGATCTCGTCGCTCGGGCTGTTTCTCTACCGCACCATGGCGCCGCGCGTTGCCGTGCTGTCGCGCGATCCGGACGGTACGCTGCGTGATGCCGAGGTACGCAAGCTGCAAACCTGCCGCAACATTTCCCTGATCCGTTTCGACGGGCCGCTGTATTTCGCCAACACCGGTTACTTCGAGGACAAGATCATGGAGCGGGTTGCCCTGAAGCCGGACCTGAAATTTGTCATCATCGACGCGGAAGGCATCAACGAGATCGATGCCACCGGCGAGGAAATGTTGCATAACCTGATCACACGCCTGAAAGAGGCCGGCGTCGAGCTGATCATCGCGCGCGCCAAAAAGCAACTGTGGGATGCCTTCGAGCGCACCAAGCTGCTCGACGCGCTCGGCAGGGATCACATGTTCGCCCTGCGCACGCAGGCCTTCAACTATGCCTGGGGTCGCCTCGGGGACAATCATGCCGAAACCTGCCCGCTGCGAGTGCCCCAGCCGGTCGAGGCGACGTGAATAATGGCCACGGAACCACACGGAACAATACGGAAATAATGTAGGGTGCACTCCGTGCACCATTGCGTGAGACGTGAGATTAGATCCTTGCAGCGATCTCGAGTCGGCCTTTACCTTTCACGTCCCACGTCCCACGTCCCACGTCCCACGTCCCACGTCTCACGTCCGCTCGAATACCAGGTCCCGAACGACATGGCCGAGCCGATGCCCGCGCTGCTCGAATTTCGTAAGTGGCCGGTAACCGGGTTGCGCCGAGTACTGTCCGGCGCCTGCGCGGTTTCTGAACAGGCCTGACGCCTCGACGACAGCCAGCATGTGGCCGGCGTAGTCCTCCCAGTCTGTCGCCATGTGCAGGATGCCGCCGCGCCGCAGTTTGCGTGCCAGCAGGGCGACGAAGCCGGGTTGTATCAGTCGACGCTTGTGATGGCGCTTCTTGTGCCAGGGATCCGGGAAGAACAGCAGCACCCGGTCGAGACAGCCGTCCGGCAGCGCCATCTGCAGAACCTGGACCGCGTCTTCGTTAAAGACCCTGATGTTGTGCACCGCGTACTTTTCGAGTGCCAGCAGCAGGTGCCCGATGCCCGGCCGGTGTACCTCGATGCCGATGTAATCCTCGTGCGGCGCGGCCTGTGCCATGGCAAGCAGGGCCTCGCCGTTGCCGAAACCGATTTCCAGGGTGAGTGGCGCGCGCCGGCCGAACAGGTCTGCCGGGTCGACGGGCGTCCCGGCGTCGAGCCCGTATTTAGGCCACAGGTCCTGCAGGGCGCGCTGCTGCCCGCCGGTCATGCGGCCTTCGCGTCTGACAAAGGAACGTATTTTTCTGGTGACGGGGTTGTTGTCCAAGGTCATGTGCTCGCTGTTTTGTCTGTGCCAGCCCTATTTTAGGTATGATTGCTGGCGCCGCATATAGCGGCAAACGATGGGGTGTTGCATGGAAATCCTTGGAATGAGCCAGCAACTGGTGCTGGAACGACTGTCGGCCTATGCCAACCTCGCAACCGCAATCCAGCTGGCAATCGTCCTGTTTGCTGCGGTCGTTGGCGGTATTGTGTATCGTTTCGCTGACAAAAAACTGGCCCGGCGGCTGGAAACAAAGGGTCGTGGAATGTTGCGCGAGGTCATGTTGCACTCCGCCAGTCGGCTTGTATTGCCCCTGGTCGCCCTGTTGATCGTGTTTGCCTCCAGCATGGCGCTGCGTGTAGCAGGTTACAATGTCGACCTGCTGGCGATTGCCGCGAAATTACTGGTTGCGCTCGCGGTTATACGCATGCTGGTCTACGGCTTGCGCCTGGGGTTCGCGAACAGCCCGGCCCTGAAGGCATGGGAAAAGGTCATCGTAACCTCGGTCTGGGTCGTTGTCGCCATGAACCTGGTCGGTTGGCTGCAACCCGTCCTCGACGCGATGGAGAGGCTGTCGATCAACGTGGGCGACAGCCATATTTCGCTGTTGATGGTGGTCAAGCTGATATGGCTGTCGGTGCTGTACCTGGTCCTGGCCTTCTGGGTGTCCGGCCTGCTGGAACAGCGCCTGCGTGTGACGCGCGATATCAATGCCAGTATGCGCGTTGGCCTGACCAAGGTGGTGAAATTTTCCCTGGTGACGCTGGCCATCCTGATGGCGTTGACCGAGGCTGGGCTCAACCTGGCGTCCCTCACCGTGTTCGGCGGTGCGCTCGGCGTCGGCATCGGTTTCGGCCTGCAGAAAATCGTCAGTAACTTCATCAGCGGCTTTATCCTGCTTGGTGACCGTTCCATTCGACCGGGTGATGTCATTACCGTTGGCGGCACCTATGGCTGGGTGAAGGAGTTGCGCGCGCGTTATATCGTGGTCCGCAACCGCGACGGTGTGGAAACGCTGATTCCAAACGAGAACCTGGTGACCACGGATGTCATCAACTGGAGCTTCACGGACCGCCAGGTACGGGTGAGGATACCGGTGCAGGTGAGCTATGGCGACGACCCGGAGCAGGCCATGGAGATCGTGCAAAATGCGGCCCGGGCCAATGCCCGCGTGCTCGCAGATCCGGTGCCGGTGGTGAATCTGATGGAATTCGCCGACAGCGGTATCTTGCTGGAGTTGCGTGTCTGGTTGTCAGACCCGGAGAACGGCATCGGTAGCGTGCGCTCCGATATCAACCGGGCCATCTGGAAGGGCTTCAAGGAAGCCGGGATTACCATTCCCTTCCCGCAACGCGACGTGCACCTGCGTTATGTTGACGGACCGGCCCATAAAACTGCTTGATACCTGGCTAAGGAAATCTGGGTAACGGCTTGCCGGCGCCGGCAAGCGTTGTACGCCAGCCACTCTCCCGCACGATTCCCCCTTGCCTGGGGGCGGAGGTTGCCGTTTAATGGGTAGCAATCTCCGCAGACGTCTGGCAGCAACAGACATCCGCCTCGGATATACCTGTCTGTTTCTGGCGCCCGGGTTCACCTCAGCGAAGTATCAGATCCTGTGCCGCCTGGCATGCCGCCACCTGTGGTAGCGGACTTGCATGCATCAACCCGATTCATACTTCGAGGCGATACTGCCGACACCCGGACGTTTGCGTCGAACCGACAGGTATTTTGACGGCATACGGTGACCGGAAGCACGTGCTGCGTGTGGTCGCACGGGCAGGTTTTGATTACAGGGCTATCAATGAATGCACGATCAATTTTCCCTTTTCTGAACTGGTTCAGGCTGGTATCGAGAGACTCGCTGAAGGCCGACCTGCTGGCCGGCCTGACCGGCGCCGTGATCGTGCTGCCCCAGGGTGTTGCCTTTGCGACCATCGCGGGACTGCCGCCGGAGTATGGTCTGTATACCGCGATGGTGACGCCGATTATCGCGGCACTGTTCGGATCGTCGCATCACCTGGTGTCAGGTCCGACCACGGCGATTTCCATTGTCGTGTTCTCGGCCGTCAGTCACCATGCCACGCCGGGCACGCCGGAATTTGTCGCGCTGGCGCTGACACTGACCTTTCTCGCCGGCGTCTACCAGCTGGGTTTCGGCCTGGCGCGCCTCGGTGTGCTGGTCAACTTTGTTTCGCACACGGTCGTCATCGGCTTTACCGCCGGCGCCGCCATCCTGATCGCGACCAGCCAGATGAAGCACATCCTGGGTGTCCATGTGCCCAAGGGGGAGTCGTTCCTGCATACCTGGGTGGATATATTCCGGGAAGCCGGCGACATCAACTTCTACCTCGTGGCCATCGGGCTGACCACGCTGCTGGTGTCCCTGCTGATCCGGCTTTATTCGCGCAAGCTGCCGAACCTGCTGGTCGGCATGGTCGTCGGCAGCTTGCTGGCCCTGTTCCTGAAATACTTCACTGACAGCATCCAGCTGGTCGGCGAGTTGCCGGCCCATCTGCCACCGCTGTCATCGCCGGTATTTTCCCTGTCGACCATCAAGGTGCTGGCACCCGATGCGTTCGCCGTGGCCTTGCTGGGGCTGATCGAGGCGGTATCGATCAGCCGCGCCGTTGCAACGAAATCCAGCCAGCGCATCAATGCCAGCCAGGAATTCATCGGGCAGGGACTGTCGAACATTGTTGGCAGTTTCTTCTCCAGCTATGCCGGTTCCGGTTCCTTCACACGGTCCGGGATCAATTACGAGGCCGGTGCGCGGACCCCGCTGTCCGCCATCTTCGCGGCCTGCATCCTCATGCTCATCGTGCTGTTGATCGCGCCCCTGACCGCCTACCTGCCGGTGGCCGCCATGGGCGGCGTTATCCTGCTGGTTGCCTACAACCTGATCGATTTCCACCATATCAGGAACATCCTGACGCTGAGCAAGTCGGAATCCAGCATCCTGCTGATTACCTTTTTCGCGACGCTGTTCCTGGAGCTGGAATTCGCCATCTATATCGGTGTACTGCTGTCGCTGGTGTTTTTCCTCGCGAAAACCTCAACGCCGCAGATTCCCACGCTCACCGTGGATAACACGCCGTCCAGGAAGCTGATCAATATCGAGAAAAAGCCGCTCAAGCAGTGCCCGCAGCTGAAGATCATCCGCATCGACATGTCCATCTTCTTCGGTTCCATCAACCACATCCAGGACCGTATCAACCAGATCATGGACAACGAGCGCATCTATCACATCCTGATCGTCTGCAATGGCGTTAACTTCATCGACCTGGCAGCGGCGGAAGGGCTGGTCTCGGAAAGCAGGAAACTCGCGAAGATGGGCGGCGGCCTGTACTTCGTGGGACTGAAAGACTCGGTTTACGAATTCGCCGCCAGGTCGGGTTTCATCAGGCGCATCGGCTGGGACCATTTCTACGACGGCAAGACAGAAGCCATTCACGGCATTTACGGTCGCCTCGACCGGGATATCTGCAAGTCCTGCCCGGCGCTGATCTTCGCGGAATGCCAGTAGCAAGGTAAATGGTCATTACGCAGAAAGAACCACAAGTGCCGATAAAGATCTCGCGCAGAGACGCAGAGAAAACAAATCCTGTCATCCCGCAACGCGAAAACGGAACCTTTTCGGACCTGCACTGCTTAAAGGAACCCTGATTAGTTCACTCATCGTCATCCCGGCGCATGCCGGCATGACGAATTAATCAGAGATTCCATAAGACATTTTGCAGGAAATGTTCCAATACGTCGGTGCTTGATGCCGACGCCTATCAACTGTAACTTTTATGGCGCTTCCCCGAATCATGCGGGTAAATTTCCGTTGCAGGGCCGGATTCATTCGGCCAACAGCTGGTTCGTGAATGGTCGAATAATTCGACCCTACAGGAGACCAGGAGGTCGCCCTGTCCTGTGACGCATTGCGCAGGTGGCGTCATTCCCTGCACCATCAAGTCCGGTGCATCACCACGGTTACCCGTGCTCGTCATCCTTTATTCACGGATATCACCGCAGCACGCAGCTCGCATGAAACACCGCTGGTCGAATGAATTCGACCCTACAGGTTTTGTTGTGTAGGGCCGAATTCATTCGGCCAACAACCTTGCCATCAGAAGCAAGGCGTCTCGTCATAATTGATGTGTTACCCACTCAATCAGGGGAAGATCCACTTTTTATTTGCGTCCTCCGCGTCTCTCGTTAACAGCTCCATGCGTTACTCCCGGCTCTGGCTTCCTGCTTCGCTCTACCGAGTCCATCCATGGACTCGTACCTCCT
>JBATJF010000007.1:0-3164 GCA_049668345.1 Gammaproteobacteria bacterium | reverse complement strand
CCTCAGACCGTATCGGCTGTGGGCGGGGGGTGCTTTAGATGGCGCCTGGCGCCAGCGGGGGCAGGATACAGTAGAAACAAGTGGAGCCGGCGACAGGAGTCGAACCCGCGACATCTTCATTACAAGTCGGTATAAGCTAATGATTAGCAATAACTAGCGACAAATAACAACAGTATAATTAGCCAGATAGCCCACTCCATTGGTTGCTGTTTGTTGCTAATTTATGTCGTTATTTGGCAGCAAGTGCGCCACCAGTGCGCCATGAAATATCGACCCCCCTCTCTCGGGATCATGCTATGACTAGGTTGTTGATTTGCGTTTAAAACTGACCCGGGATTTGCATCTAAAAATGACCCGCCCGTCAGGCCGGATTATGGCCTGAGATCACTTCCGTTTACCAGTTTTCGGGTTCTCCTGTTGTTGTGAGGTTGAGTGTTTGAAGCGGTAGCTGTCATTGCCGGTTTCGATGATATGGCAGTGATGGGTCAGCCGGTCCAGCAGGGCCGTGGTCATCTTCGGATCGCCGAACACCGTCGACCATTCCGAGAAGCTCAGGTTGGTGGTGATGATGAGGCTGGTCCTCTCGTAGAGCTTGCCAATGAGATGGAACAGCAGCGCGCCACCGGTCTGGCTGAACGGCAGGTAGCCCAGTTCATCGAGGACCACCAGGTCGGTGTGCATCAGGCGGTTGGCGATGCGACCGGGTTTGCCGGTCTGCTGTTCCTGCTCCAGCTGGTTGACCAGTTCTATGGTGGACAGGAAGCGCACGCGCAGCCGGTGATGCTGGATGGCCTGCACGGCAATCGCGGTCGCCAGATGCGTTTTACCCGTACCGGGTCCACCCACGAACACCACGTTCTGGGCGTCGTCGATGAACTCGCAGCGGTGCAGGGCCCGTACCAGGGCTTCATCCACCTGGCTGTCGCTAAACGCAAAGCCCGCCAGGTCCCGATAGGCCGGGAAGCGCGCCACACTCATCTGGTAGTTGATGGAGCGGACTTCCCGCTCGGCGACCTCGGCCTTGAGCAGGGTAGCCAGGATCGGCACGGCCTCCTGATAGACCGGTGAGGCCTGCTCGGCCAGGTGGGCGATGGTATCGGCCATGCCGAACAGCTTCAGCGTCTTGAGGGTGGTGATCAGTGCCTCACTCATGGCTTGTACCTCCGGAGCTGGTCATAGCGCTGGGTGTCGGCTCGCGGTTCGGTCACCAGCTTCAGGGCGGGCGGTGTCCGTAACGGTTCGGGTCGGGGCGCCTCACCCAGCCGGCTCAGGCAGTTGATGACGTGCTGCCGGGAGGGCCGTTCGATCTTCAGGGCTTCGGTAACCGCCTGCTCCACGAGGCGTTCATCGTGCAGCAGCACCAGCGCCAGCACATCGACCATCTCCCGGTCACCGCCCGGATGCTTGAGCAGCAGGGCCTGCAGTTGCCGGAAGCTGTCGGGCAGTTCATTGAACGGCGCACCGTTGCGCAGGGCGCCGGGCTTGCGCTGCACCACCGACAGGTAGTGACGCCAGTCATAGACGGTTTTACCCTGGGCGCTGTGGTCGCGGGTGAAGACCCGCGCATGGATCGCCACCACCTGGGCCTCGGCGACCACCACCAGCCGGTCGGGGTACGCCCGCAGGCTCACCGGCCGGTTGGCAAAGCTGGCCGGTACGCTGTAGCGGTTGTGCTCGTGGGTGATCAGGCAGGTCGAGCTGACCCGCTTGTTGAACTCGACGAAGCCGTCGAACGCGGCCGGTACCTCCAGCAACTGCGCGTGCTCGGCCTCCCAGTAATCCCTGAGCGTGCGGCGCCTGTCCTCCGGGTGAGGCAGCTCCTGCCACAGCTCCAGACAGCGCTGCCGGAGCCACTGGTTCAGATCGGCCAGGGTCCGGAACGCCGGCGCGCCCTGCCAGATGCGCCGTCTCGCATCGAGTACCCCTTTCTCGATCTGGCCCTTCTCCCAGCCCGAGGCCGGGTTACAGAACTCGGCCTCGAACAGGTAATGGCTGACCATGGCGGTAAAACGCTTGTTGACCGCGCGCTGCTTGCCACGACCCACCTTGTCCACGGCGGTCTTCATGTTGTCGTAGATGCCGCGCTCGGGCACACCACCGAAGGCCTGGAAGGCATGGTAATGCGCATCGAACAGCATCTCGTGGCTTTGCTGCAGGTAGGCGCGCAGGAAGAACGCCCGGCTGTGGCTGAGCTTGAAGTGGGCGATCTGCAGCTTGGTATTGACGCCACCGATCAGGGCGTAGTCTTCGCTCCAGTCGAACTGGAAGGCCTCGCCTGGCGCAAAGGTCAGCGGCACAAAGGTGTTCCGGCTGGCGGTCTTCTTCGCGTCCTGCTGCTCGGTCCGCCAGGCACGGGCAAAGGCGGCCACCCGGTCATAGGAGCCGCTATAGCCCAGCTGCACCAGGTCGCTGTGCAGCTGCTTCAGCGTCTTGCGTTGCTTGCGATGCCGCCGCGACTCGCGGAACAGCCAGCTGGTCAGGGTCAGCTCATAATCGTCCAGCTTTGAAGGGCTACTACGGTTGGGATAGCGCGGCTCCACCACACCGCTGGCTAGATATTTGCGGACCGTATTGCGACTGAGTCCGGTTCGTCGGGTTATCTCCCGGATCGGCATCCCGTCACGGAAATGCCACCGCCTGATTACACTTAATAACGCCACGTCGATCACTCCTGTCTTCTCCTGCAATGACTCGTTGCAGGCTGAGTTGTACGTGGGTCAAAATTAGATGCAAATTATCCCTTCAGGTGGGTCAGTTTTGGGTGCAAATCAACAATCACAGATTATTTTGCTGCAGTATCAATACATTGGAAAGACCCGCCGTCGATAACTTTCGCATTCCAACGGGTTGCCGGATTTTCCCGCTGGCAGATTTATCGCATCAAAATGCTGTTGATTGCGGGCCCAAGTGCATCGGCCATTGCGCTGTGTCCCCGGGCGTTCCAGTGCATGTCATGTCGTGGCAAATACAGACTCTTGCCTCCAAGTTTATACAGTTCTTGCATCCGCCAGGTTGGATCCAGGCAGTCGAGTTGATTGTTCCTGCAGAAGTCCATAATACGACGATTTGGAATTTCCCGATCGAAACACTCTTTGCGCAATCCATACACGTCTATTGTCCTGTCCCAGTCTTGATCCTGAACCTGGAAGCGCTGAGGGAAGATC
>JBATJF010000006.1:0-5681 GCA_049668345.1 Gammaproteobacteria bacterium | reverse complement strand
ACCAGGTGGCCGGTGACGCGCCCGCTCTTGCCACGCACCAGTTCCGGCACATCGGGATTCTTCTTCTGCGGCATGATGCTGGAGCCGGTGCAGAAGCGGTCCGGCAGGTCGATGAAGTCGAACTGCGCCGACGACCACAGCACCAGTTCCTCCGAGAACCGCGACAGGTGCGTCATGACCAGCGCCGCCACCGCACAGAACTCGATGACGAAGTCGCGGTCGCTGACGGCGTCCAGCGAATTGCGGGCCGGGGCGTCGAAGCCCAGCAGTCGCGCGGTATAAACGCGATCGATGGGGAAGCTGGTGCCGGCCAGCGCCGCCGCGCCCAGCGGCATGACATTGACACGCTTGCGGCAATCGAGCAGACGCTGGTGATCGCGCTCCAGCATCTCCTCCCATGCCAGCATATGATGACCAAAACTGACGGGCATGGCGACTTGCAGGTGGGTGAAGCCCGGCATGATAGTGTCAGCCTCGCGCTCGGCGAGATCGACCAGCGCGCCCTGCAGGCGGGTGAGCTGTATGGCCAGGGCATCGATCTCGTCGCGCAGGTACAGGCGCAGGTCGGTGGCGACCTGGTCATTGCGCGAGCGGCCGGTGTGCAGTTTCTTGCCGGTTTCGCCGATGCGCTCGATCAGGCGTGCCTCGATGTTCATGTGAATGTCTTCGAGCGCCACCGACCAGTCGAAGTCGCCGCGCTCGATCTCGGCCTGGATGCCGGAGAGGCCGTCAACGATCTGCCGTGCCTCGTCGTCACTGAGGATGCCGACGTGCGCCAGCATCCGGGCATGCGCCTGGGAGCCCGCGATGTCGTGGCGATAGAGCCGGCGATCGAAGCCGATCGAGGCGGTAAAGGCCTCGACGAAGGCGTCGGTGGACTCGGTGAAGCGGCCACCCCAGGGTTTTGCGGCAGGTGATTCGTCGGTCATGGTCATAGCGGGTTGTCGGATTGCGCGCAGTATATCGAATCCGCGCCGGGATTGCGTTCGCCCCGGCGTGGCAGGGAGACGGGGCCTGGCTATGGGTGGCAGACAGCGAAACAGGGCCGTGGCGGGCAGGCCGGGACAGGGATGAAGGCGCTGGTCATCGACAATGCAAGCCCGGAACATGCCCGCCTGCGCCGGCTGCTGGACGACGCGGGCCGGAACGGGTTGGCTGACAGCGCGGCCGGGATACTCGAGCTGCTGGCATGCCGGCGCCCGGGTGAACTGGTGCTGCTGCAGGCGCAACCGCAGGTGGCCGCACGATCGCATCTCTGTGCCTTTTCGCGCGGCGGGTGTCAGCAGGTACCGGTCGGCGAGGTGCGCTATTTCCTGGCCGAGCACAAGTACGTCTGGGTTCGCAGTGACCGTGAACGCTTGCTGATCCGGGATTCCCTGGTCTCGCTGGCGCAGGAATTCCCCGATCGCTTCGTACGCATCCATCGCAATGCCCTGGTCGCCACGCGCTATCTCACCGGCCTCGGCGCTACGGGCGGCGGGCGCTGTCACGTGAGCCTGGCCGGTATCGAGGAAACGCTGCCGGTCAGCCGCCGCCGTACCACCGCCCTGCGCCGGCTGGTCAGGGCTGAACAGGGTATCTGCTGCTACTGGCGCACGGCGTCACAGCCGGCGTAGCGAATCGGGCTGGCGGGGTCGCGAATCATCAGCAGCGCCGTATCGATGCAGGCATCGAGGTAGCCGCCGAACAGCTCCGGGGTGTTGATACCCTTGATGCGTTCCGCCACTTCCCGGCCGCTGCCGTCGAGGAACACGATGGTCGGCGTCAGCCAGGCCCTGTAGCGGGTCGCGATCGCGCCGGCCTCCCGTTGCGTGCCGTCGAAATCGGTCGCGTGCTGCCCGATGTCCAGCAGCAGGCGGCGGATGATGACCTTGTCGGTGTACTCGCCGCTGATCAGCATGGGTTCGAGGAACTCGTCCTCCAGCTGCCGGCAGTATTGGCAGCTGACTGCGCTGAACACCAGCAGTATGGGCAGCTGCCGTGCGCTCGCCTGGCGCCCGTCCTGCTGCAGGTCGGTGCCATAGGGCACGTCGACCGCCGCCCGGGCAGGCATGGCGCTGGCATAAAATACTGCACTCGCGGTAACAAGCAGATAGAATAATTGTCTTATCATGCACCTATTTAGAGACTGGACCGGTACCGATGTCAACTGACGCCATCCGCATTGCGACGCGCAAGAGTCCGCTGGCACTCTGGCAGGCAGAACACGTGCGCGCACGCCTGCAGGCATTACATCCCGGCCTGGCGGTCGAACTGGTGGCCATGACCACCCAGGGAGACCGGGTGCTCGACAGTCCGCTGGCCAAAATCGGCGGTAAGGGATTGTTTGTCAAGGAACTCGAGCAGGGCATGCTGAACGGCGAGGCGGACATCGCGGTGCATTCCATGAAGGACGTGCCGGCCGAGCTGCCGGACGGCCTGCTGATCCGTACCATCCTCGAGCGCGAGGATCCGCGCGATGCCTTTGTCTCCAGCCGCTACGCGGACATCGCCGCGCTGCCGCAGGGCGCGCGCGTCGGCACCTCCAGCCTGCGCCGCCAGTGCCAGCTGCGTGCGTTGCGCCCGGACCTGGAAATCCTCGACCTGCGCGGCAACGTGGGTACGCGGCTGGGCAAACTCGATGCCGGTGACTACGACGCCATCGTGCTGGCCTGTGCCGGCCTCAGGCGGCTCGGCCTGCAGCAACGTATCACCCTGGCGTTGGCGGACGAGCTGATGCTGCCGGCGATCGCGCAGGGCGTCATCGGCATCGAATGCCGCAGCGGCGATACACGCGTGCACGAACTGATCGATGCGCTTAACCACACCGCAACGGCAACCCGTACGCGTGCCGAGCGTGCCATGAATGCGCGGCTGGCCGGCGGCTGTCAGGCCCCGGTGGCCGGTTATTCGGAAATCCTTGACGGCAACATGGAACTGCGCGGGCTGGTGGGGCGTCCGGACGGCAGCGATATCATCCGCGGCGCGATCACCGGACCGCCCGAAGAGGCAGAGGCGCTGGGCCGTGAACTGGCCGAGGACCTGCTGGCACGCGGCGCCGACGTCATCCTGCAAGAGCTCATGGCAGACTGACCGCCCGAAGTGATGTTCTCCATGGCCGCCACCGACCGGTGTTGCACATGACCTGTTTCCCCGGCAATACCCCGCCCCGACATCATGCAGGCTAAGCCGCGCATCCTGGTGACGCGTCCGGCCGGACAGGCGCGCGGTCTGTGCGACCGCATCGTGGCACTGGGTGGCCTGCCTGTCGAACTTCCCGCCATCGAGATCCGCGCGCCCGAAGATACCGCACCGCTCGAGGCGCTGGTCGAACGTCTCGATACCTTCGACCTGGCCGTGTTCATCAGTGTCAATGCCGTGCAGCGCGGTCTGGACTTCATCCTGGCGCGCCGCGCCTGGCCGGCCTCGGTGCAGGTCGCCGCGGTGGGGCTGGCATCGAACGCGGCGCTGGAACAGCACGGTCTGCGCGCATCGTTCGTGCCCGAACATGAATACAGCAGCGAAGGCCTGCTGGCGCTGGATAAACTGCAGGACATGCGCGGGCAACGGGTAGTGATCCTCCGCGGTAACGGCGGCCGCGACACGCTGTTCGAGTTGCTGACCGCGCGCGGAGCAGCGGTGGAATACGTCGAGGTCTACCGCCGCGCTCGCCCCGATGTCGATCCGGATACGCTGCTGGCATTACTGCAGCCGGGCTATCTCGCTGCCATCACTGTCACCAGCAACGAGATCCTGCAGAATCTCTACGAAATGGCCGCTGAGCAGGGCCAGCCGGTGCTGTGCGATATTCCGCTGGTGGTCGCCAGTGCACGCCAGGCAGCACTGGCCGCGCAACTGGGTTTCACGCAGGGCGCGGTGATCGCCGGCCATGCCAGCGACGAGGCGATGGCCGCGGCACTCGGTCTGTTGCTGGGTTTCTGAATAATGTCTCGTGCAAATGCGCATAGGCGCAGAGAAATCAATAGATGGAACTTCCCCTGATTGCGAGTGGGTAACACACCAATTCAGGCGAGACGCATTGCTTCTGCAGACAAGGTTGCTGGCCGAATGAATTCGGCCCTACAGTAGGGTCGAATTCATTCGACCAATGTATTTCATCGTCTGTAGGGTCGAATTCATTCGACCAGCGTTGTTTCATCGTCATTCTGTAGGGTCGAATTTATTCGACCATCCGCGAACCAGCAGGCTCGACGCGGCAATATCCGTGAACTAAGGACGATGCCCGCGGGTAACCGTGTTGATGCAACAGACTTGATGGTGCAGGGAATGACGCCCCCTGCGCAATGCGTCACAGGACAGCGTGACCTCCTTGTTTCCTATGGCAACAGGCTGTTGGCAGGAGGGATTCGGCCCTGCAACGGTAATCTACCCACTTGATTCGGGGAAGAGCTGAAAAAAAGCCGCAGAAAGCGCGGAGGACTCGGAGATAATTCGTGTCATTCACGCGAATCCGGGACAGATTCGTCGGGAACGGATGTCGGCGATCGTAGTTCAGCCGGTGTTTCATCCCTTCTGTTGCAGCTCTTGGCGCAGTAGCGGACATAGTCCGCGAACGCATTTACCGCCATTTTTCTGTGCTGCCTGAAAAAAGGCGGCCCGAAGGCCGCCATGAACAGAGAGCGGTTGTACTTTTGTTATCAGCTAGTTCCTGTGCCCACGCTTGCGGCTGATGGCCCACGTGCCGTCGCCGTCCGGTGCCACGGAGTGCTGCACGTTGACGTAGAGGGTGTGGGGATCGAGCGGGCTGAAGTAGATGCCGGTGCCCTCGGCGTCCGGGTCGGTCAGCGAGGCGAACAGTTCCACCTGCCTGGAGGCGCCGAATTCGTCGGTGCGCCTGCTGGCGAACCAGATATCGGACGGCACGTTGTCCTCGATCACCACCAGGTCACCGTTCGGCGCCTCGGCCAGGTTGTCGACGCTGTCGAAGCCGGTCTGGAAACCGGCATCGCCCGGGCGACCGATCTCGACCGGCACGTTCACGCCCGGCTTGACGAAGTTGGTGACTTCCATGGTGTTGAGGTCGATGGCGAGCACGCGGCCTTCGTACAGCTCACCGGTGAACTCGAGCAGGCCGGAGCCGATGTCGGTCTCGGCGTCGCGCGGGCCCTCGGTGATGGCGACATACAGGGTGTCACCAATGATCTCGACGTCTTCCGGACGCTGGTAGCTCTGGCCACCGGCGGCCGTGCCGGCCTCGCGCGCGGTGAGCGGGTCGATCGGACCGACCCAGGCGCCCTGGCCGACGCCATCACGACCATCCACGGCCAGCGCGAACAGGCTGCCGGAGGACAGGTCGCCGTAGGTGTCCGGCACGAACTTGTAGATGCCGCCGCCGCAGGGCACGACGCCGCTGCAGCCGGAGGTGCGGCCGCGGTGCTCGTCGACCACGTAGACATTGCCGTCCTGATCTACATCGATACCCTCGTGGGCGATGCGACCGACTGCCGGCCGGTCCACGACGGCACTTGCGGTCATGAGGTCATTCTTGTCCAGGAAGATTTCGAACAGACGTCCGCCGTCCACCTCCTCGGCGAACAGTACGCTACCCCACGGCGTCCAGCGGATGCCATCGAGTGCGTCGTAGGTATTATCCTGGGCCAGGATCTTGGTCTCGCCGGTCTTCAGGTCCACCACGGACACGGCACCACCCTCCGGCTGACCGCGTACCTCATGCGTGCGGT
>JBATJF010000005.1:0-15731 GCA_049668345.1 Gammaproteobacteria bacterium | reverse complement strand
CTGAATGCGCGCTAACCCCCTCCCCGCAGGCACCGCTGACCCCGTCTATAGCGGTGCCGGCCGAGCTGTTCTGACCCCGTAAAAGAGGCATAACTAAATAACAAGAACTGGTTACGCACAACCCGACGATTCATGCGACATCACGCTTGCGTGTCATTGCTTGCCATCGGCTCGAATCCCTCGTGGACAATTGCCCCGGGACGGGTCGGGTTTAATCAGGTAGTCGGCAGCAGACCGAACCATCAGATATAAGATTTGGCAATTTATTACAGATCAATCGTGGTATCGACGCTGAGCTTCAGCCACACATTCACTGGACCCCGTCTCCTGTTGCCGGTATTGGCGGGGGGCCATGCCAGCCCAGCGTGCAAATGCACGGCTGAAACTGCTGGGGTCCCGGTAGCCGAGCCGAACAGAAACCTTGCCCAAGGGTATTTGGGGATTTTTTAGCTCACGGCAAGCCTGCGCAAAGCGTACCTGGGCGACGAACTCACTGTAATTAACACCTGACTCTGCCAGTCTCCGTTGCATGGTTCGCACGCTGATACCGATTCTGGCTGCAGTTGACGTAATTAAAGGATAGCCGTTTGGCAGCAAGTCAATGATGACCTCCTGCATCGCAGACAGTAGCTCTTGCCGCGTAAACTCTCGATTCATTTTTCTCCGGATATAACCGATCTGCCACTTCAGCCTCCATGAGAGTATTAATAATTATCCATTGGATTTCAGGCCATCATGCGCCAACCAGGGTTTGCGGCCGTCATTCAGGTTTGTGTTAGTCAGGTACAGGCTAGCCAAAACCGGAACGGAGCGATTTCTGGTTCATGTTCTGGTTGTAGATAATTTTATATTTACGCGCCTATAGCCGTTTAATTGCCCATTTTAGTGGCTAAAAAGATCACCTTAGTCGGCACCTGCCAGCCACTGGCGTGCCTTCGACTCGTCGCGGGTATCGAAATACTCGATCGGAAAGGGTCGCAGGCCCTTCAGGGTAAACGCAGAAACCATGTCCTCCCATTGCGGCTCACCGACGATCGCCATCCGTTCGATATACGGGTCAACCTGCTCGGCGGAGGATACGTCTCCCCAGTTCTTGTCAGATGCCCAGCCTGCAAAGTTGTCAAGCAGTATCAGCACCCTGGCTTTTTCCGACTGCCCGCCTCCTGCCTTGACTTGTTGCTGTGCATTGATATATTCAGCCATATCCAGCTTGCCGGACACGGTAAATACGACCAGATTTTCTATTTCCTTCTCCCGCTTGATTGGCATACCAATCCCTCCACAACTCTCGGTTCGCACATCGACTTCGTGTGTTATCCAACATCG
Organism: Gammaproteobacteria bacterium; assembly: GCA_049668345.1. Taxonomy (GTDB): domain Bacteria; phylum Pseudomonadota; class Gammaproteobacteria; order UBA9214; family UBA9214; genus UBA9214. Next base: position 14,405 of record JBATJF010000005.1, on the reverse strand, counting down.
TCCGGGTGAAACTCCTCACTGCGTATTTATCTTCCTCGCCTGCATCGCCTTTTTCACTGCATCCTGAAATGCACCCGGCATTACAATCACAACAACGATGGAGGCCACTTCCGGGAAATTGTTGCTCATAGGTAGCTGCTATACATCATGATAAGTTGTTGTGGAGAAATATTTATACACTAAACATTCTGGATCAGGTGGGCCGGCAATTAACTGTACTAGCGATCAGCATCCAGTCGCGCACGCAGCCGTTTTGCGTAATAGTCCAGAGCCTTGCTTATATCATCCCAGGAGGTCTTGTCAGCACCGCCTTTTGAAACCGACAGCTTGTCGACCAGCACAGCCAGTTGATCCGGTGATCCGGCATCAAACAGTTCCGCCTCGATGGTTGCATCGTGAAGATCCACTTTTCGGTAGGCTCCGGTCGCAGCACCCGCGACAGCACCTATCGGCGTATAACCCAGCAGGCCGCGTTTTTTCTTCTTGGCATAGACATCCGTAATGGCAAGGCGAACGACCAGCACACCTTTTCCGGGCTGGCTGACCACCGGGTAATCCGGTTCGAGGTTGGTCAACATGACCCGGTAAAACTCGTCCGTAATTTCCTTGAGATCGTCAGGCGAGAAACCCTTGTATTTGGAGTCATCGGCCATCCAGATCTCGATCGGCTCGATCATGATCTTTTGGTAGCTACCTAGATTGGCGCCAGGCTTTATGTAGAGCTGGCCGCCACCACCGCGCGGATCAAGCTTGAGATCCGGATAGTGATCGACAAAACCGGAATACCGGGTGACGTCTGCCGCACACACCATACTGCTCAATGAAATACTGCCCAACAGGAATATTGTGGCGATTATTGTTGAAAACTTCATTTTAGCCTCCGTACTTGTTAAAGGGATCAAGCCTGATTCCTGTTCTCTTACACAGGCACGGCAAGCAACGGACATGCCGCACGCCGTAACACCTGTTCGGTCACGCTCCCGCGCAACGCATCGAGCACGCCATCATGTCCGGCCGTGCTCATCACGATCAGGTCGGCCTCGAGCTCGCCGGCAACCCTGATGATTTCGTCAACCGGATCACCCTGCTCTGTCCGCTCGGACCAGTCACAGCGGGGGCAGTCGGGTCGAAACACCCGGGGATGCTCACCGTTATTATCATTGTCGATATGCAGCAAGGTGATGTCCACGCGCTCATCGCCGACGAAATCCGCGACCCGTGCGGCAACTTCAACAGCACCCTGCGGACCCGGCGCATGATCGATCGGCACCAGCACTCGCCGCAACGACGTATGGCCATCCTCCAGCGAGACAATGCCCCGTCCGCCTTCCGGAACAAACAGCGTCATGGTCTGTGCCCGCCGCGCAAGCCGCTCGCTGACTGATGACTTCAGCCACCTTGGCAGCCCGTCACGCCCTTCTGTCGCCAGCACAATCAGGTCGGCGGGATCCTTCTCCATCTGGGACAGCAACGCATCGACCGGATCATTGCCCTGCAAACCGATCTTGCGAACGCGCATCTTCAGCTTGTTGAACACATCACCGCGTGAACTACCCTCTTCAAGCAGCCCCCACCGTTCCAGCGTCGTCCTCACCGAGGTTGCCTTACTCCAGTCGGAACTCGAGTCCGCCCGGTCACTCACGTTAAGGATCACAAGCTCGGTCTGTCGCTGCAGGGCGATAGCCAGCGCATGAGCGAAGGCATTGTCGCTTGCAGGGGTAAAATCAGACGGGTGGAATACTCTTTTGACAAACGGGATTTTCGTGGGTATCGCCATTCACCTTTCCTTATACATCGCTGTTAATCGTCAGACTAAATCTAGCACCCTGAATAACGGCATACAATCCAGCTACACGGATGAAATGCCTGCCGCCTGGCGCAAGGCACAGGCACCAAAGGCCAGGACCACAAAACCGTCACCCGATGCACTGGTCACCAGTTTACCAACAGTCCAGTTGCCCTGGAGATATCCACCAGACCGGAGGAAGTCCAACTCATCAATACGGTTGCTGGCTCAACGAGCCTGAAAGGCCTCAACCGGCGGGAATAGTGACCAGCGGCAGACCTTCCTTGCCGCCTGATTCGGTCAGCGAGAACAGCAGCATCAGATACGCAAGCGTCCTCTTGGAGTTGAAGTCACGATCATCGATCCAGAACCAGTAATCATGATATTTCACCGCTGTGAATGCATCATCCGGCTTGTTTGTGCTGTGCCGGATATCAATGATCCGGCGCCTGTCACCCGCTGCGGAACTGTCGGGCCCGATTAGAGTAGGCACGGTGCGGCCCTCTGTCACATGCTCCGGCGGCACATCGACCTGACCTGCCAGCTCTATCATGATTGACAGCATGGAACGGGTAAGCATCGCCATTTCGGTCTCATCTTTTGCAACTTCTGCATAAACAGCACTGTATTCCTGTGCGCCACGCCGCATACCAAGGAGATCAGCCAGTTCATCGCCAGCGGCAATGACCTCCGGTGTAACATTCGTGCGCCGAATGACGACAACCGTGGTTACATCCTCATTATCATTAGTGACGACACGCATACCCATGGCAGCCGAACGCTGAATCTGACCGAACAGCTCGATTACACGATAGTAGCCAGCATCCCCGGTGCGCTGACCTGCCCCGGCAGATTTCCGGGCGCGCAGGCCATTGATGGCCTCCACTGTAATGGGCAACACGATATCCGCAGGCCAGCCGGCCTGCAGCATAAATAAAACCGCACTGGGCGGCACCGGTGTCATGAAGTTCTTGTTGAACTGTGTGCCGGTAATGGGAGTATAGGTAATCGTGGGACGATCAGTGTATTTCCCGGACGCACCGAGAGACAGACTGCCGGGCAGATCACTCCCCTCGAAGGTGGTTCCAGCCAGGTTCACCGATCTTTCCAGTGAATAGCCGCTGACGATGGAAGCCACTTCCATGAACAGCGGCATATCGGCATAACGCAGCTTGACGATATTGAGCAGCGTCTGTTCTTTCCAGGAATCCGACACCGCCGCGTTGTAGTCGAACCGGTCGCGGTGAACGGCCCCGGGTCCAACCGTTGCACACCCGGAAACGAACACAGACACCAGCGCCGCAATAAGTACTCGCTTGACCATTACACCCCTACTCCCGTCTGCCAGGGCTTCGCGTGCCAGTCTGTACCAGGTCTGCAACTGCTACCTGCCACTATTTGCTTATCTCCAGCTGACGCGCCTTGCCGTAGAGCAGGCGTATCAGCTCATACTCGAAGGGTGAGCCCGTCTCGTAGTAACGGAAGGCCGTACGATGACGCTTGTCGATGGCATTCAGCAGGTAATAGGGCGCTTCCCAGTCGTCGTTTTTATCATCGAAGTCGAAGGGATCGATCGCGCTGAACATGGCGGAGTCAGCAACCAGACCGGCTGTATCGCGCAGATTGGACGGCCCGAAGATCGGCAGCACCAGAAATGGCCCATCACCGACGCCATAGCGCCCCAGTGTCTGGCCGAAGTCTTCATCCCATTCATCGATACCTATCTTTGTGGCTGGATCCCACAGTCCGGCAACACCCACCGTGGTGTTGATGATGAACCGCCCGAGTGCAGTGAAAGTGGGTTCCGGTTTCAGCTGCAGCACCGAGTTGATGAAATTCTCAAGCTCACCGATGTTGGAGAATACGTTCGATATCCCGTCCTCAACAAAGTCCGGCAGGACAAACTCATAGGTACTGACCACCGGCAGGAAGATGTAGCGATCAAACTTGGTATTGAAATTGTAGATCCGGCGGTTCATCGGCTCCCAGGGATCATAGACATCCACGGCATAGTTCACGTCATCCCTGACAACATCCTCAACAGCATGCCGGGCCGGCTCTTCCTGTAACGTCTGCGCAGGCATGGTGGTACAGGCTGAAACCAATCCCAGCAGAATAGCGGCCACCGGGATTCTCAGGAGCAATTGGATATGTTTTGTTGTTGTCATGTTATTTCCCTCCCTGGCCTGTGAAGATGTCCAGCATGTACTTCACGTTCTGCTGGTAATCGATGTTGCCGCAGTGTCCGCCGGTCGGATATATCCGGGCCCTGGTGCCGAATACCTCCCGGAAGAAGTCGATCTCGCCCGGCGCAAGAATCAGGTCATCGGCGTTGTGAACGACATGTATCTTTTCAGAGTTCCGCAGATAATCCTCGATGCTGCGCAGACTGAGCTGATCCAGCAGAGCTTCTCGCTGCAGACCAGGTTGTTGAATCCGGTAATAGGGGTAGAGCAATTCATCGAAGTACTGTAGAAAAGTAATGCGGTGTGCCACCTTGGAGTAGTCGGCCAGCGAGTCGGAACGCGACAGCACCCGGTTCTTTGGCACGATATAGCCGGCATTCGTCATCAGGTCACTTGTGAATACCATGCTCGCCGATGACATCCGGAAGGACGTTCCGATCAGTGCGGCCAGCGGTTCTTCGTCCTTCGGTGGACGATGCTTGTAGACGGTATAGAGGAACTCATCGTTGAATTCGACTTGATCCTCGGTCGTATAAACCTCCGTGAATGCGTCCATCAGGCGGTCCAGAAAAGCCTGAAAGTTGTCCACGCCCCCGGGTATGCTTTCCAGCATGCCATCGAGAATCATCACCGAGTTGAACAGGCTGACCGGGGGATTGATCATCAGCACCTTCTTGAAATTGAAGGCACGTTTGTCTTCATCCAGTTTCGACAGGAAGGCCGCCTGTGCGCCACCCAGGCTGTAACCCGTGATGTAAAAGTCACTGACCTCGACGCTATCGCCAAGCTTCTCCATCAACAGTTCCATGGCCCGGTACATATCCCTGGAATCATCCATGAGATGACCGGGAAGACGTGACGAAGACGCTGAAATAATGAAATTGGGATGCGTGGACGAGGAAATCGCAGCCACGTGAAAACCTGCCTTGTAGAAGGCGCGCGCCAGGCCCCGGTTCTTGGGTGAATCAAAGCTGGCCCCGGTACCGGCAATCAGAAATATCAGGGGTGCCTTGTGCTTCTGATAGGCCACAGCGGTTCGCAGACCCTGGTCATACCAGAAGATATCCGGCTTTGCCCGGTCCTCGAACAGCTTCAGTTTGAAATTCTTGACATGCCCACCGCGTATTGGTTTTGGCTCAGCCTTCAGATCACGCGGGGTGCCGATTACCGTCGCCGCATAGGGATCGGCAAGCGGGTATCCGTAGGATTCTGTTGTCGCCCAGCCGTGAGTACTCATCAGCAAGGCAAACAGGAACAATAAGCTGCGTCTCGATTTCATCATGGTGATCCTGCCTGTAATGGTGATTAATCCTGTCTGGTCAATGTGTGGCGCAGTTACTCGACTAGAGCTGTGCAACCGCCATCGTTACTTTCAATTTTATTGACTCCAAACTAGAGCATGTCGATTCCGGATGCTGGCCATTTCATGCCAATTCCGGTGTTGGTTCGCATTTACCGCGAAAACGTTTGCATCGTGGAAGATCCACCCGGACATTGCGCAGCGGGCAGGACCCCGACTAGATGGCTTGCATCAATGGTCGAAATGCAAAAGGCTCACACGATTGTGTAAGCCTTTTAGCAATATGGCGCGCCCGGAAGGATTGGTGGTGCTGAACGATATTGCCTTGTCAGTCGTGAATGACCTGCGGGGGAAACATGACACGCATGTCTTCACTTTCCGCAAGAAGCCGATTGACCATATGTCAAACAGTGGCTGGCGGAGAGCACGTGAAAAGGCCGGGTTACCACAGGTCCGGGTTCACGATTTGAAGCATACCTTTGGTCGTCGGTTACGGGCGGCAGGAGTTAGCTTCGAAGACAGACAGGATCTGTTGGGTCACCGGTCAGGGAGAATGACCACGCACTACTCGGCGGCTGAATTGACCCGGCTGATTGTTGCAGCTAACACGGTGTGCAGTCGCGGGGACAAGAAGCCGGAATTGGTGGTTTTACGGAGGCTCAGTGTTAGCTAGCTCCCGCAAAACTCCCGCAAAAATAAGCACCCTAAAAAAGTGCATGTAAGTTGTTGATTTGGTGGGTCGTGAAGGATTCGAACCTTCGACCATCGGATTAAAAGTCCGGTGCTCTACCAACTGAGCTAACGACCCGTATTCGATTGGCGTGCGCCGATGGGCGTCCTGAACAGGACGCTCGCATCATACCCTGCCCCCCTGAAATGGCAAGCCCCGGGCCTGCCAAGTCGTTGATTTGCAGCTAGACCTTGTCGAGCCTGCGCAGGCCGTCGGGCAGCAGGTGCATATCCGCCAGCGAGGCCACCAGTGCCTTGCCAAAGCCGGCCTCCGCCTCGTACACCATCCGGTAGTACTGCACCTTCATGGTCAGCGCGCTGCCCAGCACGATGGCCCCGAAGGTCAGGAATGAACCGAGCGCCAGCGTCGAAATACCGGTGACTCCCTGGCCAATGGTGCAGCCGAGAGCGAGCACGCCGCCGAAGCCCATCAGGATGGCGCCGACCAGGTGGGTGACGAAATCGCCGAACGAGCTGAACCATTCGATGCGGAAACTGCGGCTCAGCAACGACCACAACAGCGAGCCACCCAGCACACCGAGGAACGCCATCACGCCGAAGGTCAGCAGGGAGGGATTGAACTTGCCGGCGGCATAGCCGACGGTCTGGCCCATCGGGCTGATGAAGGTGAACGACTGCGGGCTGAGCGGCCGGCCCTGGCCGGGCTTGCCCTCGTTCGAGTCCGCATACATGTCCCACTGGTCATAGTAACCACTCAACGACATCAACTCGCCGTCGGCGTCGATCTGCACATTGCTGGTCACGTACCAGGCGGCGAGAACGGCCAGCCCGACCACCAGCCCGCCGAGGATGTTGTCGAAGCTGGCGCGAAATTCAGCAGATTTGAACACGATGACCAGCAGCAGCAGGCCGAGCACGCCACCGATGATCAGCCGCGCCATCGCCGTCGACTCCGCGCTCACCAGCGCACCGAGATCCTGGCTGGCACCGACGTTCACGGCAAGCGGGTTTAGCCACTTATAGAACAGCACGGTGTAAAGCGTCTGGTCGCTGCCCGGGAACGGGTTGATCATGAAGTACGCGATCACGCCGATCACGATCATCACCATGATGGACTTGAGGTTACCGCCGCCGATGCGGATCAGGCATTTGTTGCCGCAGCCGCTGGCCAGCGTCATGCCGATGCCGAACAGCACGCCGCCGAGGATGTTCTCGGCCCAGGCCAGCTGCCCGGCGCGGTACGGCGGGAACGCCTTGCCCGGTTGCACGAGACCGTAGTGTTCCAGCACCACCACACCGATCATGGCCACGGCGATCGCCAGCAGCCAGGCACGGAAGCGGCCCGAGTCGCCGATGTTCACCAGGTCGGACACCGCGCCCATGGTGCAGAAATTGGTCTTGTTGACGACGGCGCCCATGAGCAGCGCAATGATAAACGTCGACCACAGAAAAAAGGATTGGGCGTCGATGAAGGATTCGAATGTCATGTTGCGCTCCCGCGGGTGACTGGCATGCCGCCGGCAAGGACCGGCCATACCCGCTATCTCTGTTGTCGTTATCTCTTCTGTCCTGCCCAGGGCCGTGGCCCACTACACGAGGAGGATACGGGCTTGATACCGCTGGCGAAAGTTTATCGGGTTATGTCCCGGGCCGCCAGCAAGGCGGGCGGCACAGGGCTACTGGTAGCGTGTGGGATCGGCGACGCCTGCGTCCCGGAAGCCGGCGGCGCGCAGGCGGCAGGCATCGCACTTGCCGCAGGCGCGGCCCTGCGCATCCGCGGCATAGCAGGACACTGTGTCGGCGTATTCCACACCCAGGCGCAGGCCGGTCTTTATGATATCGGCCTTGCTCAGCTCGATCAGGGGGGTGTGGATTTTGAAGGTTCCACCCTCGACACCGCCTTTTGTCGCCAGCTGTGCGAGCCGTTCGAAGGCGGCAATGTACTCGGGCCGGCAATCGGGGTAGCCGGAGTAGTCGACGGCGTTCACGCCGATGAAGATGTCCCAGGCGCCGAGCACCTCGGCCCAGCCCAGTGCCAGCGACAGGAACACGGTATTGCGCGCCGGCACATAGGTCACCGGGATACCCTCGCTGGCCTGCAAGGGCACGGCGATGGCGTCGTCAGTCAGCGCCGAACCGCCGATGACGTCGAGCCCGATGGGGACGACCTTGTGCTCCACGCCGGCCCCGGCGGCGATACGTTGCGCGGCCGCCAGCTCGGCATCGTGGCGCTGGCCGTAGTCGAGGCTCAGCGCATGGCAATCGAAGCCCTGCTCCCGGGCAAGTGCCAGCGTGGTGACGGAGTCGAGTCCGCCGGAGAGCAGGACGACGGCCTTCGGTTTCATTGCGGGCAGGCCGGACTATCGTCGCGGGCGTGAGATGGCATGGCGTTATGATACAGGATGTGGTTGCGCGCGGACCATGTCGATGTCCGTCAGCATTCATGGTGCGTAAAACGCACCCTGCAGCCAATCAGTGCCCCGGCGCGTTGCCCCACAGGTATTTGTGCAGCTGCACCTGCATGCGCACCGGCAGCTCGTCGGAGAGGATCCACTCGGCGAGTTCAGTTGCGTCCTGCTGGCCGAAGCTCGGCGAGAACACGACCTCGCAGCGGTTGACGAGATCGTAACGGTTCATCATCTCCACCGACCAGTCGTAGTCGGCGCGGTCGCAAATGACGAACTTGACCTGGTCGTGGGCAAGCAGCCGGTCCATGTTGTCGTACAGGTTGCGATCCACCTCGCCGGACCCCGGCGTCTTCAGGTCGATGACCTTGATCACGCGCGGGTCGACGCCGGACACGTCCAGTGCACCGCTGGTTTCCAGCGACACGTGGTAGCCGCCATCACACAGGCGTTGCAGCAACGGCAGGCAGTTCCTCTGCGCCAGCGGCTCGCCGCCGGTGACGGTGACGTAGCGGGTGCGGTATTGCCGCACCCGCACGATGATGTCGTCGAGTGTCATCCACTCCCCGCCCTGGAAGGCGTATTCGGTATCGCAGTAGCCGCAGCGCAGCGGGCAGCCGGTCAGGCGCACGAATACCGTGGGGTAGCCGATGGTCGCCGATTCCCCCTGCAGGGAATGGAAGATCTCTGTGATACGCAGGCGCGGGGCTTCGGTCATGGGGTTCAGGCAGCAGGGTTTGCCGCAAGGTGGTACGTGGAGCGGGGATTCTATCAGGCCTTGCGGCCGGGGGTTATCGCCCGGAAGGGTTTCGGGCAGGATCCCCGGCGGCGCGGGGATGAGGGGATGCAGTATCCCGATACGCCAGGGCTTCTATTCATTCGCGGACGCAGTCCGCTACAGGTATGTGGAATTCCTGCAGGAGCGCTTCGCAAACGCGAATAGCGGTAGCACGAGATTCACGGACACAGTCCATGGATTCCGGGCAGGCTCACGGACGCGGTCCGCACAGGTGTGTGATATTCCTGCAGGAGCGCTTCTCAATGCCGCCCCCGCACATGGCCCAGGCCAGCCTCTCGACCCGGGCTACGCCCGTAAAAACGGTCTCACCTTCTCCCTGTGCTCCACGGCACTCGTGCATCCTGCACATCGCGCGATCAATAAATCATGAAAAGCTCTCGGACGCGGTCCGCTCCTAAAGGACGATTTAATACCTTCGGGCTTTGGCGTCATTGCGCAAGCTATTTTCAGTGACCTTCCTTCTTCATGCGCGCGAGACGGTCGTTGGCAAGGCGGGCCGCGGTCGAGGCCGGGAACGCGCTCACCACGCCCTCGAGTTCGGCGCGGGCCTTCTTCCAGTCCGCTTTCTCGAAGTAGATGAAACCCAGCTTCAGACGACTGTCGGCGACCTTCGGGCTTTGCGGGTAGTTCGTCACCAGCGCACTGAATGTGGCCATGGCCTGGTCGAAGTCACGCGTAACATAGTAGGTCTCGCCCAGCCAGTAGTTCGCGTTGTCGGCAAGCGGGCTGCCCGGGTGGTTATTGAGGAATTGCTTGAACGCCAGCGCGGCGTCCGCGTAACGTCCCTCGCGCAGGATCGCCAGCGCGGTATCGTACTCGGCCTGGGCCAGCGCCGGATCGACCGGTGCCGCCGCCGGAGGTGCACTGACCGGTGGTGCACTGGCCGGTGGCGCACTGACCATGGGTGGCGTACCGGCTGGCGGCATCAGCACCGGCGCCATGCCACCGCCGTCGCCGGGCATCGCACCCGGCAGTACCCCGGCCTGTCCGGTTTCGAGTTGCAACAGGCGGCGGTCGATGTCCATGTACTGCTCGCGCTGCTGGCGCTTGATGTCTTCCATCGTGTTGGCCTGCAGCTCGAGGGTGCCACGCAGCTGCTGCAGATCGCGCTGCAACTGGTCGATGCGGTTCAGCATGTCGACCAGCCCGCGCGCGTCCAGCTTGCGCTCGATGTTGTCGAGCCGATCCTGCACCGAGGCGGCCAGCACGGGTGAACCACCAGCGGCGGCGGCCATCAGCACGGCCGCCACTGCCAGGGACTTCATTAGCTTGTTGCGCTGCACGACCATCACTGATAAACGATCTCGACGCGACGGTTCAGACGCCACGCGGCCTCGCTGTGACCTTCGGCGGCCGGCTTCTCCTCACCGTAACTCACCACGGACACCTGGCCGGCACCGACGCCGTTCAGCTCCAGCACGCGCTGCACCGACAGCGCACGGCGGTCACCCAGCGCGATGTTGTACTCGCGCGAACCACGCTCGTCGGTATTGCCTTCCAGCGCGACGTACTGGCCCGGATTGGCGGCCAGGTAGGACGCGTGCGCCATCAGCGTATCCTGGTCGGCCGCGGTAATCTCGGCGCTGTCGTAATCGAAGTAGATCACGCGGCGCGCCAGCGGACTGTTCGGATCATTCAGCGAATAGCTGTCGAAACTGCTCGCACCGGCCGCACCGCTGGTCGCGACACCACCCTCGGCACCCATGCTGCGGTCTTCGACCGAGGCACCTCCCTGCGGCCCGCCCTTGGAACTGCAGCCCACCACCACCGCCACCAGCATCACGACCAACAACCTGCTCATCTTGTACATCATTGCATTGCTCCCGGGTTAATACCCATCAAGTGAACTAAAAAACCATGTGCAAATTTTCTGCTGCCACATACCCTTCATCCCCCAGGGAGAGGGGGGTTGGAATGCAGGGTGCGTTTCACGCACCGGCAATGGTGCGCAGAGCGCACCCTGCAGTTTATTACTCCGCGAACGGGGACCACACCGGTTCGCGCACGTTGCCTGCCTGCAGCGTCAGGCGCTGCTTGAAGCGCCCGTCCACCGACACCGCGGCCAGCACCTCGCGGTTGCCGGCGCTGGTGGCATAGATAATCATACTGCCGTTGGGCGCGAAACTGGGGGATTCGTCCAGGCTGCCGTCGGTCAGGATGCGCATGCGCCGCGTCTGCAGATCGTACACGGCAATCCGGTATCGACCGCCCTCCCCGTGTACCAGCGCGATTTTACTGCCGTCCGGCGAGACATCGGCACCGGCATTGTATTTTCCCTCGAAGGTCAGGCGCTGCGCCGCCCCGCCCGAGGCCGGCATGCGGTACAGCTGCGCCGAGCCGCCACGGTCAGAGGTGAACACGATGCTATTGCCGTCCGGCATCCAGGTCGGCTCGGTGTCGATGGCGGCGTTGCTGGTCAGTCGCCGCAGGTTGCCACCGCTCACCTCCATGACGTAGATCTCCGGGTTGCCGTCACGGGACAGCGTCAGCGCCAGGCGCCGGCCGTCCGGCGACCAGCGGGGGGCGCCGTTGATGCCTTTAAAGGAAGCCAGTTTGCGGCGCGAACCGGACGCCACGTCCTGCAGGTAGATCTCGGCGGTCTTGTTTTCGAATGTCACGTAGGCCACGCGACGCGCGTCCGGCGACCACGACGGCGACATCAGCGGCTGCTGCGAGGTCAGGATGGTCTGCGGGTTATAGCCGTCCGAGTCGGCCACCAGCAGGGTGTAGGTCTTGTTCTTGCCGCTGCCGCTGGTGGTGACATAGGCCACCTGGGTGTTGAATGCGCCGCGCTCGCCGGTGATCGCCTTGTAGATGAGATCGCTGATGTGGTGCGCCACGCGCCTGAGGTCGCCCTGCGCGGTCGGGAAGCTGTAGCCGATCAGCTGCTTGCCGCGGAATACGTCGAACAGCTGGAACTGCACCTCGTAGTTGCCGCCACCGGTCGGCGTGATCCTGCCGATCACCAGGTAGTCGACGTTCACCATGCGCCAGTTCTGGTACTGCACCTGCGTGGCCTCGGTCGGGTGTGCCACCAGGTCGCGGTCCGGCAGCGATTCGAAACGCCCGCTGCGGTCGAGGTCGGCGCCGATAATGGCGGAGATGTTCTCGGGCGCCGTGCCGGCCGCCGTCCAGCCGAATGGCACCACGGCGATCGGCACCGCGCCCTCCACGCCCTGGGTGATCTCGATGGTGAGCGCGCTGTGCGCCGGACCGGTGATGAGCAGTAACAGCAGCAGTGCAGTGTATCGTCTGACTTGCATGATGGGTTCGGTTCCTATCGTCCTGGATTGAATTTGAAATTGATTTCGCGGAAATGCTTGAACAGCGTCGCATCCTCCGGCAGGGGCAGCGGCGATGCCTTCAGCACCGCGGATTCCACCGAGCGGTCGAACACCGGGTCGCCGCTGCTCTGTACCACGCGGGCGCCGACCACTTCACCGCCCGGTATCAGGCGCACGTTCACCACGCACACCAGTCCCTCGGGGCTGCCGGGCGGGCGGATCCAGTTGCGCTGCACCTTTTGCTGGATATAGGGCACGAATTTCTCCAGTTCACTCAGCGCGCGGCGCTGTTCCGCCTCTTCCTGCAACTGCGCCTGCAGCGCGGCCTCCGCCTCGCGGCGTGCCGTCTCCTCGGCCTTGCGTTTCGCCTCTGCCGCGGCCTTCTGTTTTGCCTCGGCGGCTGCCTTCTGTTTTGCCTCTGCCTCGGCCTTCTGCTTGGCCGCGGCCTCCGCCTTTTGCTTCGCTTCTGTCTCGGCCTTTTGCTTCGCTTCTGTCTCGGCCTTCTGCTTCGCCTCTTTGGCGGCCTTCAGCTTCGCCTCGGTTTCGGCCTTCTGCTTGGCCGCGGCCTCCGCCTTTGACTTCGCTTCTGCCTCGGCCTTCTGCTTCGCCGCGGCCTCCGTCTTCTGCTTCGCCTCGGCGGCGGCCTTTTCCTGCGCGAGCCGTTCCTGCTTGCGCAGTTCGTCGAGTTTGCGCTGCTCTTCCTGCTTGCGCTGCTCGATCTGCCTGAGCGGGTCCTCGGTAACCAGCTCGGCCTCGATCGGTATCTTCACACCCGGCGGCGCCGTCACCTTCGGCGTCCAGTCCAGGCCGATCACCAGCAATGCCAGCAACACCAGGTGCATGAGCACCGCATAGGTCACGGCGCGTGGATTCTCGCGTATCGCCTTCCACATAAACTGCGATCAACGCTCCGGCGGTTCCGTGACCAGGCCGACCTTGGGGATATCCGCCTGCTGCAGCAGCACCAGCGCCCCGACCACCGCGCCGTAATCCACGCTGTGATCGCCGCGTATCAATACACTCTTGCCGGGCTGGCGGCGCAGCACGGCCGAGATATTGTTGACCAGCGTGGCGTCGTCGACCGGCTGGTCGGGCGCATCGCCGACATTCAGGTACAGCTTGCCGGCGGCATCGACGCTGACCACCAGCGGTTCATTGTCCGGGTCCGGCACCGCCTCGGCATCCGCCTTTGGCAACTCCACGCTCACGCCCTGGGTGAGCAGCGGCGCAGTCACCATGAAAATGACCAGCATCACCAGCATTACGTCGATGTAGGGCACGACGTTGATGTCGGCCATGGGCTTCTTGCGAACGCGGTGTCGTGCCATTTAATCGGTCATCCGGCGACCACCCTCTGCTGCCGGCACGTGCGCCTGGCGTTGGAGGATGGTAGAAAATTCTTCCAGAAAATTGTCGTAGCGGTTGATCAGCCGCTCCACGTCGTTGGAGTAGCGGTTGTAGGCGATCACCGCGGGGATGGCGGCGAACAGACCCATGGCGGTCGCGATCAGCGCCTCGGCGATGCCGGGCGCAACCATCGACAGCGTCGCCTGCTGCGCGTTGCCCAGTCCGCGGAACGAATTCATGATGCCCCACACCGTGCCGAACAGGCCGACATAGGGACTGGTGGAACCGACCGTGGCGAGGAACGACAGGTGCGTCTCGAGGTCGTCGGTCTCGCGTGACAGCACCACGCGCATGACGCGCTGGGCGCCCTCCACCACGCTGCGTGCGTCGCTGCCGGTCTGCTTGCGCAGGCGCGCGAACTCGCTGAAGCCGGCCTGGAAGATGCCGGCCATGCCGATGGCGTCCACGGGCCGGGACGAGATCTCGCGGTACAGCGCGGACAGGTCGCCGCCCGACCAGAAGCGGTCCTCGAATTCATCCGCCGCGGCCTGCGCCGCCTTCAGTGCCGTGCGCCGCCGGAAGATCATGGTCCAGCTCGCCATGGACAC
>JBATJF010000004.1:0-8418 GCA_049668345.1 Gammaproteobacteria bacterium | reverse complement strand
GCGTTGACCTTGACCGAGACGTTGTCGCGCGAGATCACGTCCTGGCTCGGCACGTCCATCACCACCGTGCGCAGGTCGACCTTCACCATCTGCTGGATGACCGGGATGACGATGATCAGGCCCGGGCCCTTGACCTTCCAGAAGCGGCCCAGGGTGAAGATCACGCCACGCTCGTACTCGCGCAGGACGCGAAAGGTGTAGAGCAGCAGCGCGACGATGACCACCACTGCACCAAAAATACCTGTAATACCCATATCAAGCCTCCTCGTTGATGTGCCGGACCTGCAGCAGCAGTCCGTCGATACCGGTCACGCGGAGCCGGTCGCCGCGCCTGACCGGTTGCGCGCACTGCGCGCGCCAGGTCTCGCTGTGCACCAGGATCCGGCCCTGTCCCCCCTGAAAGTCTTCCAGCGCCTCGCCGGTGGCATGCAGCATTTCCTCCTGGCCGCTGACGACCGGGCGCCGGCGCGCCTTGATGGCGGCGCCGACGATGAACAGGAAAAAGCCCGCGCTCGTGACGGCCAGCGTCAGGATCAGCGGCAGGGACACGGCATAGCCCGTGCTCTCCTGGTCGAACAGGATGACGGAACCGGTGACGAAGGCGATCAGGCCGCCGATGCCGAGTGCACCGAAGCTGGGCACGAAGGCCTCGGCCAGCATGAAGATGATGCCCAGTGCCAGCAGGGCGAGTCCCGCGTAGTTGACCGGCAGGATCTGGAAGGCATACAGCGCCAGCAGCAGGCTGATCGCCCCGGCGACACCCGGCAGGACATAGCCGGGGTTGGCGAATTCGAAGAACAGGCCGTAAATCCCGATCAGCATCAGGATGTAGGCGATGTTCGGGTCGGTGATGACGCTCAGCAGGCGGCTGCGCCAGTCCGGCTCGATGGGCAGCAGTATCAGGCCCTGCGTGTCCAGCACCCGGTCGATGCCCGACACGTTCACCGTGCGACCGTGCAGCTGCTGCAACAGGTCGGGCACGCCGGTGGCCACGATGTCGATCACGTTCAGCTCGCGCGCTTCTTCCGCCGGCAGGCTGGCCGCCTCGCGCACTGCGCGTTCGGCCCAGTCGATATTGCGGCCGCGCAGCTGTGCCAGGCTGCGGAGATAGGCGACGGCGTCGTTCACCCGCTTGCTGGTCATGGCATCCTGCGGTTCACTGACGGGTTCTGATGCGTCCTGGTCCTGCGGTGGTTTTTTCTTCAGCAGGTCGTCGGCGTCCGGGATACCGCCGATCTCGACCGGCGTCGCCGCGCCCAGGTTGGTACCGGGCGTCATGGCCGCGACATGACTGGCGTACAGGATATAGGTACCGGCACTGGCGGCACGTGCGCCGCCGGGTGATACGTAGCTGACCACGGGCACCGCGGATACCAGGATGTCCTGGATGATGTCGCGCATGGCGGTGTCGAGTCCGCCCGGCGTATCCAGGCGCAGGATGACGAGGTCGGCACCGCGTGCGCGCGCCGTCTCGAGGCCGCGCCCGACGTAGTCGGCCGTGGCCGGGCCGATGGCGCCGTTGATGTCCAGCACGACGGCAACGCGCTCGACCGCCGCCGGATACCACGCCGGGGCAAGTGCCAGGGCGAGCAGCAGCAGGGCAGGGATCGAGCGGCTGTGTTTCGATAGTCTCATGCTAAGCTGACAGTAGCACAAAGCCGGATAAACAGCAGCGCGATGAGAGTAAGGAATCTAAAAGGGGTCGGATACAATTAGCAGAAATTGTATCTGACCGATCTGATCCCATGGATCTGTCGCGGAGGACAGGCATGAAAAAACTCAGGCACGAAACGGAACTGGTCAAGGAGGCCGTGCGCGCCGGCATGAAATACGGCGAGGAACGCGGTGCGGTCCAGTTCGAACCGACGGATTCGCTCAATGAACGTATCGAGTATATCTACCGTCTGCTGGTGCACGACAAGGTCATCGCGCCCATGCCGGAGGAGCAGGTGTCGCAGCAGGCGATGCGCCACCGCCTCGCCATGTGGATGGCGCGTCAACTGCCGAAGGACCATCCGCTGCTGAAATAGCCGCCTGTTATCGGGTTCGCGGCATCCGTGCACACTGTCTATAAATATCAATGGCCACGGAATCCACGGAAGAACACAGATACGATGACTAATAGCCACGGAAACACACGGAATGACACGGAAGAAAAAACACGGCGCATGCTCTATATCATCGAGGTTTAACAGTTACTGACAGGAATTATTCCGTGTGCTTCCGTGTGTTTCCGTGGCTATTGATACCCTTGTAAGCAGGAAAGACAGGCCATACCCTGTGTGCCATGCGGGCCGAACGATTGCAGACAGAAATCTTTCTGTGTTCTTCCGTGGATTCCGTGGCCGTTATCCAGTGCGATTCCCGAATACCTGCCTCCAATAGACGGTGCAGGATGCACGTCGCATACCGCTGGCAATTACATCATGCTATCGGGCAGCAGGGCCCGGATCCCTGTTACAGTCATGTGTGAATATTTATGAATCGATCGCTGTAAAGGTGATCTGACCCCTTTTATTACCGGACCCCTTTTATTACCGGCGTCGCCGGGGGAAACTTCGTGCGGCGGCAACGGTCCATGGGCAGCGTGTTGAGCAGCGGGAGGAGTGTGGTGCGGTGCGAATCCTGATTATCGAAGACGATGCGGCACTGGCCGGCAGCCTGCAGTCGCGGCTGCGCCAGGAGGGCTTCGCCGTGGATGTCGCCGACAACGGCATCGACGGTGAACACATGGGGCGGGAGGAGGCCTACGATGCCGTGATCCTCGATCTCGGCCTGCCCGGGCGCCCCGGCCTCGAGGTGCTCGCGCACTGGCGTGCGGAGTCGATCGTCACCCCGGTCATCATCCTCACCGCGCGCGATGCCTGGCACGAGAAGGTGGACGGCTTCAAGGCGGGTGCCGACGATTATCTTGCCAAGCCGTTTCATGTCGAGGAGCTGCTGGCGCGCCTGCAGGCCGTGGTGCGGCGCAGCGTGACGCAATCCACCGGCACCCTGGCGGCCTGCGGACTGACGCTGGACGAGGAGCGCAAGTCCTGCAGCCGTGACGACGGGACCGAGATAGAACTGACCGGGACCGAGTTCCGGTTGTTGCGCTACCTCATGCTGCACCAGGGCAAGGTGCTGTCCAAGACACGCCTGGCCGAGCATATCTACGAGTTCGATGACGAGCGCGACAGCAACGTGATCGAGGTCTATGTCACGCGCCTGCGCGGCAAGATCGGCAAGGAACTGATCACGACCCGGCGCGGCCAGGGATATATTTTCGGGGATCCCTGTCCGTGACCTCGATCCAGCGCCGGCTGATGCTGTGGCTGCTGGCCAGCGTGGTGCTGCTGTTCGGTCTGCACTGGCTGGTCACCAGCCGCTTCGCCGCCAATTTCACCGAGGACTATATCGCCACGCGGCTCGAACACGATGCCGAGGGTCTGGTTTCCGGGATCAGCTTCGATGCGGCGGGTATCCCCGACCTGAACCCCGACTACGTCGCACCGATCTACCTGCGTTCCGGATCGGGTCATTATTTCCAGGTGAAGTCGAACGGGTACAGCCTGAAATCGGGTTCACTCGGCAGCACGGATTTCGGTTTCCCGATCGAGGACCAGCCGCAAAAGACCCTGCTGCGCATCAGGGGGCCGGATAACCAGCCGTTGCTGGTCTGGGTCGTACACTATGAACGGGACGGGAACCCGTTCAGCCTGGCGATAGGGGAAGAGCTGACGGCCCTGAACAAGCACATCAACCGCTTCCGCCTGCGCTTCGGCCTCGTGGCGCTGGTGCTCGTGGCGTTGTTGATCTATGCGCAACGCACTATCGTGCGTCACAGTCTGAAACCGCTGGACGCCGTGCGCGACGCCACCCGGCAGCTCGAGACCGGCGTCATCGAGCGGCTGCCGGAGGATGTGCCGGCCGAGGTCAGGCCGCTGGTAAGCGAAGTCAACCGGCTCGTCGTATTGATGCAGCAGCGCCTGGTGCGCTCGCGAAATGCCATGGGCAACCTGGCGCATTCCCTGAAGACGCCGCTGGCGGTGCTCCGGCAATACCTGGAGCAGGATGCCGGCCGGCTGGACGGCGAGAGCCTGAAGCAGACGCGTGCCTCGCTGACCCTCATCCAGTCGATCATCGACCGCGAGCTCAAGCGTGCGCGCCTGGCCGGCCCGGCATCCGGTGGCCGGCTCTGTCACCTGAACCGGGAGCTGCCCGATATCGTCGGCCTGCTGCAGAAGGTCCATGCCGACAAGCAGCTGCAGTTCGAACTGCAGCTGGGCCGGGAGCCGATCCGCTTCGGCGACCGCGAGGACATGCTCGAACTGCTGGGCAACCTGCTGGAGAACGCCGCGAAGTGGGGTCGGCGGCGGGTCAGGGTCACGGCGAAATACGACGCCGGGCTGGTGTTGTCGGTCGCGGATGACGGACCGGGCATCGAGGAGTCCATGCAGCAGGCGCTGCTGCAACGCGGCGTGCGACTGGATGAATCGACCAGTGGCCACGGGCTCGGTCTGTCGATCATCAAGGACATCGTCGACCAGTATGGCGGCACGCTGGAACTGGGCCGTTCCGCGTCGCTCGGCGGTTTAGAGGTTCGGGTATTTCTGCCTGCCATGACCTGAGATGTTCCATGCCGTCCGGGCCGGCGCCTGTCGCCAGCCTGCGACAAAACGTCGCGGTTCATGCCCCGGATATTCAGCCTGGTTTCAGCTTGTCCCCCTACAGTGAACACCATGATCAAACACTCATGGAGGTTAACCATGATATTCGATATGGCAACACTGGCGGGTATGGTTTCAAGCCTGGTTATGCTGGTTCTGCTGGCTTTCGTCAGCGCCCGGTAACCCGCATCCGGGTTGTATCGACACACTGCCCATAACGGCATTTGACAGGATCAGGAGATAGATAATGAAACGTACATTAATTGTGAACACCACGGCGGCTGTGCTGCTTGCGGTTGCGGCCGGCAGCGGCTTCGCCGCCGATCCGGAAACACCTGCACGGGGTCCGATGCCGTTCGACGGCATGGACGCCGACCAGGACGGCTTCGTGAGCCAGGAGGAATACCGGCACGCCCACGAGGAGCGCCTGCAACTGCGCAGCGAGGAGCAAAACCGCTACCAGTACCGCAACATGGATGAGGCGCCGAAATACGCGGATATCGATTCCGACCGTGATGGCCGGGTCAGCCGCGAGGAGTTCCAGGCCCACCAGCAACAGCGCATGCAGGAGCGTCAGCAGCAACGCGAGGAACGTCAGCATGAACGCACGGAGCGTTACCAGGAGCGCATGGAGCGCCCGGCTGGCGGCATGATGAGTCCGGGTAGCGGCATGAGTGGCCCGGGCGGTGGCATGGGTGGCGGTTAACGCTGACGGCACCGGTCAGGCACATGCGGAAAATAGCCGGGTTCTTCCCGGCTTTTTTTTGAAGACTGCCGGTTGACAGGCGCCAATAAACAAGCAGGTAATGCTTTAACAAAATGTTACAACTTGCTGTTGCATCTATGTGTACTGCATAGTATTTTAGTAAACGATTAAATACTGATATTAAAGCCGGGAGGCGATCATGTCATTTGATGCATTGACTGTAGCGGGTATGTTTCTGCTGGCGATGTTCCTAGTAGTATTGTTCTACCTCTGTAACCGGGAAGGCATGACGTGCAACGACCGTTCCCGGCATACGGACGAAGGTGAGAGGGCGCTCGCCAGGCGCAAGCGATCCTGACGTCGCTGGCTTGTGTTCCATTCAAGGAGTTCGATATGAGCAGAAGCATTCGATGGACGATCTGGATGGTGGCTCTGGCGTGGTGCGCTCCGCTGCTCGCCGGTGCGGACGGGCTCGAGACGGCGGGCGTCGAATATGTCACCGTCCCGGACGAAATCCGGCTGGATGGCCGGGTCGAGGCAGTCAACCAGGCCACGGTGGCAGCGCAGACCTCCGGGCGCGTCACCGAAATCAGTTTCGACATCGATGACTTCGTGCCCAAGGGCGAGATCATCGTTCGCCTGCACGACACCGAGCAGCAGGCGCGCCTGTCCAGGGCCAAAAGCGGCCTGCAGGAAGTACAGGCCCGTTTCGACAAGGCCGCCGACGACCAGCGCCGCAAGCAGGCCCTGTACAAGGAGCAGGCCGTCAGCAAGTCCGTGCTCGACGCCGCGACCGCCGAGTTCAAGGCCGCACAGGCATCACTGGATGCGGCGCGCGCGCAACTGACCGAGGCTGGCGAACAGCTCGAGCATACGCTGATCCGCGCGCCCTACAGTGGCATCGTGGTGGAACGCCATATCGAGCCCGGCGAGCTGGTGCAGCCCGGCACGCTGCTGATGACGGGGCTGTCACTGGATTCGCTGCGGGTGACGACGCAGGTTCCGGAAAGCCTGATCGCGACCCTGCGCCGCTTCCAGGAAGCCAGCGTGATCCTGCCGGATTCGATCAACGGACGGGTCGCCGCGGAGCAGCTCACCATCTCGCCGCGTGCCGATCCCGCAACGCACAGCTTCGAGGTGCGCCTGCAGCTGCCGGCTCTGGACAAGCCGCTCTACCCGGGCATGTCGGTCAAGGTGGCGGTGACCAGCAACGAGGCGGAACGGTTGCTGGCACCCGAGTCGGCACTGGTCTACCGCAGCGAGGTGGCCGGCGTCTACGTGGTCGATGACCAGGGTATCCACTTCCGCCAGGTACGGCCGGGCCGCCGCTACGGCGTTGGTGGCCGCGAGATCCTGGCCGGACTGACGGCCGGCGAACGGGTCGCGCTCGACCCGGTGCGCGCGGCGATCCTGCTGAAGGGTTCAGAGGCTGTCCAGACCCATGAGTGAGCGCCTGGGTCTCTCGGGCGGGCTGGCAAAGCGCTTCCTGCACAGCGAGATCACGCCACTGCTGGCGCTGGTCGGCCTGCTGCTGGGCGCTTTCGCGCTGGTGATCACGCCGCGCGAGGAAGAGCCGCAGATCAACGTCACCTTTGCGAATGTCTTCATTCCCTACGCCGGCGCCAGCGCGCGCGAGGTCGAGCACCTGGTGACCACGTCCGCCGAGCAGGTGCTGTCAGAAATCGAGGGGGTCAAGCATATCTATTCCGTGTCGCGGCGCGGCATGGCGGCGCTGACCGTGGAATTCCAGGTCGGCGAGCCGCGCACCGATGCCATCGTGCGGCTCTACAACGCCATCTATTCCAACCAGGACTGGCTGCCGCCCGACGCCGGGATCGGTCAGCCCATTGTCAAGCCCAAGGGCATCGACGACGTGCCGATCGTCACCCTGACACTGTGGACGGATGACCCGGAACGCGGCGGCTATGAACTCGCGCAGGTGGCGCATGCCCTGGAGACCGAGCTGAAGCGCGTGGCAGGCACCCGTGATGTGTATACCATCGGCGGGGTGCCGCGCGTGGTGCGCGTGCAGCTCGACCCGGCCCGGCTGGCGGCGTACGGTATTGCGCTGGACGACCTGCGTGCGGCGCTCGGCAGTGCCAACAGTTCCGCCGATGCCGGCGTGCTGGTCAGGGACAACCGCGAGATACCGGTGCAGGCCGGCACCTTCCTGGTGGAACCGGACGAGGTCGGCGAGCTGGTGGTCGGTGTCAGCAACGGCCTGCCGGTGTACCTGCGCGACGTCGCCGACATCCGCTTCGGGGCCGACATCCCCGACCAGTACGTCTGGTTCGGCACCGGTGCGGCGGCCGATCCGCAGGCGTTTGCGTTGCAGGGTGAATACCCGGCGGTCACGCTGGCGGTCGCGAAACAGCCGGGGACCAATGCCGTGCGTATCGCGGAGCAGGTGATCGAGCGCTTCGCGGCGCTGCAGGGCACCTTTGTACCGGACGGCGTGCATGCGACCGTGACCCGCAACTACGGTGCTACCGCCGACCAGAAGGCGAAGACGCTGATCAAGAAACTGGTGTTCGCCACGGCCTCGGTCGTCGCGCTGGTGCTGTTCGCGCTGGGCTGGCGCGAGGCGGTGGTGGTCGGCACGGCGGTGGTGGTGACACTGGCGATCACGCTGTTCGCGTCCTGGGCCTGGGGCTTCACCCTCAACCGCGTGTCGCTGTTCGCGCTGATCTTCTCCATCGGCATCCTGGTCGACGACGCCATCGTGATAGTGGAAAACATCCACCGGCACATGCAGCTCGGCGGCAAGGACTTCATCGAGTCGATCCCGCTGGCGGTCGACGAGGTGGGCGGTCCGACCATCCTCGCCACGCTGACCGTGATCGCCGCGCTGTTGCCGATGGCCTTCGTCAGCGGGCTGATGGGGCCGTACATGAGCCCGATCCCGATCAACGCCAGCCTCGGCATGCTCATTTCGCTGCTGGTGGCGCTGATCATCACCCCGTGGCTGGCCGCGAAGCTGCTGCGCAACACGGCGCATACTGCGGAGTCCGAAGGCGGGCGCCTGCAGCGCGTGCTGGAAACCGCCATGCAGCCGTTCCTGCG
>JBATJF010000003.1:0-1584 GCA_049668345.1 Gammaproteobacteria bacterium | reverse complement strand
GGCGGGCAGGCGCGGCGAGCAATCGGGTGCGGGTCACTATCAGCACGAGCGCGGTGGCAAGGGCGGCCTGGCAAATGAACGGGCACTCGTGCGCGTGCGTTACAAGTTGCCGGACAGTACGACGAGTGCGCTGGTCGAGGCGCCGGTACTCAGGTCCGGTTTGCAGGGCGATATCGCGGCGACCCCCGAACGCTATCGGTTCGCGGTGGCGGTGGCCGGGTTCGGGCAGCTGTTGCGCTGGTAAATATACCGGCACGTTCGGCTATAACGACGTGCTCGCGCGGGTGCGCGTCGCGCGGCGACGGTCCGTTCGGCTGCCGTGGCGAGTTCCTGCAACTGGTGAACCTGGCGGCATCCCTGTAAACTTGCGGGGTTTTGTGGTGCGCGGTGCGAAGGGAGTTTGTATGAGGGTTGAGAATCCGGCGGCGGGCAGCAGTGAAGAGCTTATGCTGCGTTATACCCGTGGCGATCTCGAAGCGTTTCACAGTCTCTACAACCGTCACCGCGCCGGCCTGTATCGCTATTTCCTGCGTCAGACGGGGCCGGGCCTTGTCGAGGAACTGTATCAGGACGTGTGGGCCCGCGTGATCCAGTCGCGCCGGCGCTACCGGTCCAGCGCCGGTTTCCGTACCTGGCTGTATACCCTGGCGCGCAACCGCCTGATCGTTCACTGGCGTGCGCAGGGTCGGCTGCCGGAGATGGATGCCGACATGGAAGATGACCACTTGCTGAACGAGCGGGCCAGGGCGCGTTTCGGGCCCGCGCAACTGGCCGATCTGCGTGACTGTATCGAACACCTGCTGGCGCAGGTGGCGGTGCTGCCGGATGCGCAACGCGAGACCTTCCTGCTGCGCCATGAGGCCGGCCTGACGCTGGCACAGATTGCCACCGCGATGAAAACCGGCACCGAGACGGCCAGGAGCCGGCTGCTTTATGCCATGGAACGCCTGCGTATGACAATGCCCGAAGAATGTCTGGAAGAGAACGGACCCTGATGGAAGACCCTGACAGCAGCCTCGTAGACCTGTATCACCACGCCTCGCGCGAGGAGCCGCCGGCGCAGCTTGACCTCACCGTGTTGGAAATGGCGCGCCGCGCGTCAGTACGCGCGGTGTGGTTGCCGTTCGGCAATCACTGGCTGGCCGCCGGTGCAGTGGCCGCCGTGGCGCTGGTCAGCGTGGTACTGGTGGTGTTCATGCAGGAGCAGTCCAGCCTGACGCTGCAGCCCGAAGCGGCGGGAGACAGCGTTGCGCTGCGCGTGCCGGAGGCGGTCCGGGAACAGGCGCTGGATGACGGTTCCATCCGGCTGCCGCTGCCGCCCCCCGGCAAGCTGACGGACAGTGACGCGGCGCTTGCCGGCAAGGCCAAGACCGGGATGAAACGGGAGCAGGCGGAGTCGCCCGCAGCGCAACCCGCAGACGCGCAGGGATCGCAAGCCGGCGCTCCCGGGGCGCAGCAGCCACGCGAATCGGGACCGCCGCAACCGCGTTTCGATTTCTACAAGTCCTTGCCGGAGATGCAGGTGGTCGCGCCACCGCCGGCGCCGCTGCAGGCGGCAGTCACGCCCCCGCCGCTGCCGGCTGC
>JBATJF010000002.1:0-3126 GCA_049668345.1 Gammaproteobacteria bacterium | reverse complement strand
ACCGCGGATTTCGCGGCTTCTTTCGTCGCTGGCGCGGCGATTGATCGTTCGCCGGCACCGTCCACCCTGCCCGGTATCCTGCGACGGTGGAACCTGATCGATGCGATTATCCAAATCCGCCGGAACGGATTACGCCCGTAGGGTGCACTCCGTGCACCATTCCCGGTGCGTAAAACGCACCCTACATCAACTGTACATTGCGCGATCTTTTTACGGGCTCAGGCGGGCGGTCTGTCCAGCTGTTCGACACGAACGTCCATGCTGCTGAACACGGCCGGCGGGCCGAACTGGTGGTATACCGAGACGTCGGCTGCATCGCGCCCGTAGGCCACGGCAAGCCGTCCACCGCGCAGCGTGGCATCCGTGGGGTCGAAGGTATACCAGCGGCCGCCGACGTATGCCTCGAACCATGCATGCAGGTCCATCGGCTCCAGCCCGTACAGGAACCCGACCACCAGGCGCGCGGGGATGCTGATGCTGCGGCACAGCGCGATGCCGAGATGGGCGAGATCACGGCACACCCCCTGGTTTTGCGCATTGACTTCAACGGCGGAGAGCGGATAGGCGCTGGAACCCGGCATATAGCGTATGTTGTTCCGCACCCAGTCACTGATTCTGTACACCTGGTCGTAGCCGAGCTGCACGCCGTCCACGATGGACCGCGCGAGATCGCCGAACCGGTCCGATTCGCAATACCGGCTGGGGAGCAGGTACAGCAGCACCGGGTCGGGCAGGTTCTGGATCTCCACAAAGCGGGCACCCGGCGCCTGGTCCACGCTGTCCGCGGTCATCACATCGGCCGAGGTATGCACGGAAAAGTACCCGGCCGGCGCCACCAGGCGCTGGCAGAGATTGCCGAAGATGTCGGTGTACTCCACCACCGGAACACTGGGCGACAGGGTATAGGCCTCCCGTGCCACCCACTGGTGGATGCCGCTGCGCGGACGCAGCATGAGAACCAGGGGTGTGGAGTCCCCCATTTGAAACTCGAGATTACATGTCGTGCGGAGCCACATACTGCCCTGTCCTGCGATGTTGTATCCGGGGGTAACCGGCCGACCTTGCGTCTATTCCGTACCGGATGACCCGGCGAGCCTCGGATAATACATGTATGTCGTCATGGCATGCGCGATGTCCATGGAGAAGGCGAGATCCTTAGCCCGTAGGGTGCACTCCGTGCACCATGTCCCCGGTGCGTAAAACGCACCCTACATCAACTTTTTTTCCGTGTCCTTCCGTGTGGTTCCGTGGCCATTATGTTTTTTTCACGTTTCACTTCCTCTGAATCAGTTGCAGGGTGCACTCCGTGCACCATCCCCGGTGCGTAAAACGCACCCTACATTACTCTGTGCACCGTCCCTGAATCAGTTGTAGGGTGCCACTCCGTGCACCATCGCCGGTGCGTAAAACGCACCCTGCACGGCCAGCACGCCACACCTGTCCAGCCTGGCCGCCGTCACGCAGGGAACGATCAGGCAAGCCGCAACTGCGCCAGCGACGCCCGCGTGTCGTTGCCGCTGATATCGGGGATGATCATCAGTTCCAGCACCGTCAACCCGTCGAGCTCAACGACATAGTCTTCCAGTTCACGGGTGGCATCGGGCGGACTGAAGTTGTACTGCTGGCGCACGATCTCCCGGTCGGGTGCCCCGCCGCCCGCGGACCAGCGCAGCACGAATTCCTGGGTACGCCCCCGCTCCACCTCCTCAAACACCAGCTGGATGTGACTGATCCTGCGTGGCTTGTCGAACAGCAGGCGTATCGTCTGCTTTCCGGGGTCTTGCGCGCGCCAGCCCGGCCCGCCGTCGGCCGTCAGCGCCGACTCGATCGGACAGGCCGCATCCTCGGACGTCAGCTCGACGCTCACCAGCTGCTCCAGGTCCAGCCAGTTTTCATTTCCTGCAGGCGAGGCTTTCTGGTTGACCTCGCCGGTTATGTGTTTACGCATACGCCACCTCCTGTCGCTATTGTTACAGAACCTAACATAGAACCCGAAGCAGCGGTTATGACATTTGCGGATTCCGGGACAATGAGGCTGTTTGGCCTGTAAAAAGGGTTCTTACCCGAATCGAGTGGGCAGATTACCGTTGCAGGGCCGAATTCATTCGGCCAATAGCTGGTTCGTGAATGGTCGAATGAATTCGACCCTACGGGGCACGACGAAACACCGCCGGTCGAATGAATTCGACCCTACGGGGCACGATGACACACCGCTGGTCGAATGAATTCGACCCTACAGGACTTCCGTGTGGTTCCGTGACCATTCTTCTTTTTACGTATCACGTCCTCGGATTCATTTGTAGGGTGCACTCCGTGCACCATTAACGGTGCGTAAAACGCACCCTGCATTAACTGTTATTCCGTGTGGTTCCGTGGCCATTATGTTTTTTCACGTTTCACTTCATCTGATTCTATGCACCATTCCCCGGTGCGTAAAACCTACCCGGCATCCACCGGGTCGATATCCATGTCCTCCGGCATCACCACACGGTTGCTCAAAGCGGCGATTTCACCGTACACGGCGGCGGGATCATGTTCGTAGCGTCGCGAGAAATGGAACGGCACCAGCCGCGCGACGCCGGCGGCCTCGGCAATCTCGGCGCAGGCGCGCGTGGTGAGGTGCGCGGTGCGGGCCGCCTGGTCGGCGTCGGCCTCGCAGAAGGTCGATTCGCAGAACAGGGTATGCGCACCGTGCGCCAGCCCGATCACGCGTGCGCGGTTGTCAGCGGTGTCGGCGAAGTCGGTGGCATAGACCAGCTTCTTGCCGGGGCTGACCAGTATCAGCTCGTCCGCCAGTGCCTGCACGCGCCGGCCTGAACCGTCGGGCAGCGTGATCGCTGCCGTGATCTCGCCCGCCTGCAGGCGGCGCTTCAGTTCACCCAGCCACGGCCCCGGCGCCAGGTCGAGCGCCTGCAGACGGTCCTTGCGGATATTGAGCTCGCGCGCAGGCTCGAACGCATAGGCCACCACCGGCGAGACATGCGTGAGCGTCGTGGCACGCACGCAAAAACCCGGCTCCGTCAGGATGGCCCCGTCCCTCACCGGCCGCTCCTCCAGCAACTCGCAACCGGGGCGCCCGGCCTGCACCACGCAGCGCCGCAGGCGCGTGTCGTGCAACTCGTACAC
>JBATJF010000001.1:0-7244 GCA_049668345.1 Gammaproteobacteria bacterium | reverse complement strand
TCGCCACCCGCGTCTCGAGTTCGGCCGGCTCGATGGCGGCCGTCAGGCCCCAGCCGAAGCGCGACTTGAGGCGGTCTTCCAGCCCGTCGACCTCCTTCGGATAGCGGTCGCAGGTCAGGATCACCTGCTGCTGGCCTTCAAGCAAGGCATTGAATGTATGGAAGAATTCTTCCTGGGAGCGCTCTTTCCTGGCGAAGAACTGGATATCGTCGATGAGCAGCGCGTCGACGTTGCGGTAGAAGCGCTTGAAATCGTTGATGGCGTTGTGCTGCAGCGCCTGCACCATGTCCTGGACGAAACGCTCGGAGTGCAGGTAGACGACCCGCGCGTCCGGCTTGTTTTGCAGGATCATGTTGCCGACGGCGTGCATGAGATGGGTCTTGCCCAGCCCGACACCGCCGTAGATGAACAGCGGGTTATAGGCGCTGCCGGGATTTTCTCCGACCTGGATGGAAGCGGCGCGGGCGAGCTGGTTGGACTTGCCGCCGACGAAGCTCTCGAAGGTGAACTCCGGATTCAGGTTGCTCTTGTGCTGGACGGGCGCGGCCGGCCGGGCTGCGTGGCTCGTCGGGGCGGCCGGCGTCACCGCGGTATTGCCGTTGATCTTCTTGCTGCTGCCGATGTCGAGCTGCAGGCGGGTTTCATTGCCCGGGCCGACTTCGTGCAGGGTCTGGGAAATGGTCTCGAAGTGGTGTTTCCTTACCCAGTCGAGGACGAACTGGTTGGGTGCCAGCAGGCGAAGATTCTCGCCGTTTTCAATGGCATGCAGGGGGCGTATCCAGGTGTTGAATTGTTGCTCGGGCAGATCGTGTTCGAGTCGAACCAGGCATTTTTGCCAGAGCGTAACTTCCACCTTGCTCCCCCCTCGGTAATCCAGCTGTTTACGCAGGTGGGGGAGTCTATACCTGTCGAATCAAGTTATCCACACCCCGGGCCAAGTGCCTGAGTCCCCTGGCAGTTGACATTTCAGCCCGGCTGACAGTACCCTTTGCGCCCTTTCACGCCCTGTAGGGTGTGGTTTTCAAACAAGCATGACGTGACGTGCCATGAAAAGAACCTATCAACCCAGCAACCTGAAGCGCAAGCGTACGCACGGTTTTCGTGCGCGCATGAGCACCAAGAACGGCCGGCGTGTTATCAATGCCCGGCGCGCGAAGGGCCGGGCGCGGCTGTCAGTCTGACTGCATTATCTTGTGCCCGGGCTCGCGCGGTTTTTCCAGACGGGTACGACTCACCGAACCGGCCGATTACCAGCGTGTTTTCAAGCATTGCCAATGCAAGGCAGTCAATCGCTGGCTGACGGTGCTGGCAGTCGCGAATACGCTTGATCATCCGCGGCTGGGACTGGCGATCTCGCGCAAGGTCGCCAGGCACGCGGTGGCACGCAACCGTATCAAGCGGGTGGTAAGAGAAAGTTTTCGGCATCGCCAGCCGGAACTCGGCGCCCTCGATATCGTGGTGCTTGGACGCAACGACGTGGCCGGCCAGTCCACGCAGGCGCTTGCAACGGCAATGGAAAAGCTCTGGACACAGT
The DNA here is from genome assembly GCA_049668345.1 of Gammaproteobacteria bacterium. GTDB lineage: Bacteria > Pseudomonadota > Gammaproteobacteria > UBA9214 > UBA9214 > UBA9214. Next base: position 5,710 of record JBATJF010000001.1, on the reverse strand, counting down.
TGATTCAATCATGCGCTGGCTCATTATCAAACTGATCAGGGGTTACCAGTACCTGCTCAGCCCGTGGCTGGGCAGCCACTGCCGCTTTTATCCCAGTTGTTCCAGTTACGCCCTGACCGCCATCGAGCGCCATGGTGCACTGCGCGGCACCGGCCTGGCACTGCGGCGCCTGCTGCGCTGCCACCCCTGGCACCCGGGCGGCATCGACCCGGTACCGGACACGGAGCACCATCACAGTCATGGATAACCAGCGTCTGATATTGTTCGTCGCCCTCTCCTTCGTGCTGCTGTTGTTGTGGCAGGCCTGGATGGAGGATTACGGGCCGGCGCCCGATCCGGCCGCCACCGCGCAGCTTGGCGAACCGGCCGTTGCCGAAACCCCGGCCGGTGGTGATGACCTGCCCGGCGCACCGCCTGAGACTGCCGTCGTGGCAGAAAGCGCGCAGGTGGAAACCGGTCTGCTGAAAGCCGCCGCGCAGGTCGTGGTGGAAACCGATCTGTTCCGGGCCGTGATCGACACCACGGGCGGCGATCTGCGCCAGCTCGACCTGCTCGACTACAAGGCGACCGCCGCGCCCGACTCCCCGCCCTTCCGCCTGATGAACGACAGCCTGCCAAACCTGTTCATCCTGCAATCCGGTCTGCGTACCTCCGCGGGCGAGGAACCGACGCATCACGCTATATTTACAGTGGAACAGGCCAGCTATCGCATGGCCGACGGTGCGGATACCCTGCAGGTTCCGCTGGTCTGGCGCAGTGACGACGGTGTAACGGTGACCAAGCGCTACACCTTCCATCGTGGCAGCCACATCGTCGATCTCGAGCACGAGGTCGTCAACAACAGTGGCAGTGAATGGACCGGGCGGCAATACCGGCAGCTGCAACGCACGCAGGTGGCGGAGACCGGCCAGAGCACCTTCATCTATACCTACATGGGCGGCGTGATCTACAGTCCCGAGGACAAGTACGAAAAAATCAATTTCGAGGACATGCTGGAGCAGAACCTCGACCGCACCATTACCGATGGCTGGGCCGCCATGCTGCAGCATTATTTTCTCGGTGCGATGATCCCGGAACGCGCCGTGGCCGAGCACTACTACACCAAGAGTCTCAGTAACGCGCGCTATGTCATCGGACTCATTTCACCGCCGCGCACCGTCGCGGCCGGCGAACGCACGCTGTTCGGCACGCAGCTGTTTCTCGGTCCGAAGCTGCAGGACGAGATGAAACAGGTTGCCCCCGGTCTGGAGCTTACGGTCGACTATGGCCTCCTCACCTTCCTGGCACAGCCGCTGTTCTGGTTGCTGAAGACCATTCACAATCTGATCGGCAACTGGGGCTGGGCCATCGTGCTGCTTACCATGCTGATCAAGCTTGCATTCTACAAGCTGTCCGAGGCCAGTTACCGCTCGATGGCCAACATGCGCAAGCTGGCGCCGCGCCTGCAGTCACTCAAGGAACGCTACGGTGATGACCGGCAAAAGCTCAACCAGGCGATGATGGAGATGTACAAGAAGGAGAAGATCAACCCGCTCGGCGGCTGCCTGCCGATACTGGTGCAGATCCCGGTGTTCATCGCGCTGTACTGGATGTTGCTGGAGAGTGTCGAGCTGCGCCAGGCACCGTTCATGCTGTGGATGAATAACCTCTCGGCACCGGATCCCTACTATGTCCTGCCGTTGCTGATGGGCGTGACCATGTTCATCCAGCAGAAGCTGAACCCGGCGCCCATGGACCCGATCCAGGCCAAGGTGATGATGGTACTGCCGGTCGTGTTCACCGTATTCTTCGCCTTCTTCCCGTCCGGCCTGGTGCTGTACTGGGTGGTCAACAACACCCTGTCCATCGCCCAGCAATGGATGATCACCCGGCGCATCGAGCGCGGCGGTAAATAAGCCGCAGTACCCGCACCGGCTGAACCTCATCGCGATGCCCCGTGCCGCGCCGGATACCATTGCCGCCATTGCCACACCACCCGGCCCGGGCGGCGTCGGCATCGTGCGCCTGTCCGGACCGAACGTGCCGGACATCGCACGCCGCATGCTCGGCAGCCTGCCGGCACCGCGCCGGGCCGTGCTGCGCGATTTCCGCGATGCCGATGGCACACTGATCGATACCGGGCTGGCGCTGTATTTCGCCGCGCCCGCCTCCTTCACCGGCGAGCCTGTGCTGGAGCTGCACGCCCACGGCGGTCCGGTGGTGCTCGACCTGTTGCTGGCCCGCGTGCTGCAACTCGGCGCGCGCACCGCACGTGCCGGTGAATTTTCCGAGCGTGCCTTTCTCAACGACAAACTCGACCTGGTCCAGGCCGAGGCGATCGCGGACCTGATCGAAAGCGGCACCGCCCAGGCCGCGCGTGCCGCGGTACGTTCCCTGCAGGGCGAGTTTTCCCGCCGGGTGCACGCCCTCACCGCGCAGCTGACGCAGTTGCGCATGTACGTCGAGTCGGCCATCGATTTTCCGGAAGAGGAAATCGACTTTCTCTCGGACACCGGCCTGCAGCAGGGTTTGCAGGCGCTGCGTGCGGCGCTCGATGAACTGCTGGCACGTGCGCGCCAGGGCCGGCTGTTGCGCGACGGGCTGACGCTGGTCATTGCAGGTCGTCCTAACGCCGGCAAGTCCAGCCTGCTGAATGCCCTGTCGGAACGCGAGTCCGCCATCGTGACCGCGATCCCGGGTACCACCCGCGATGTATTGCGTGAACAGATCCAGCTCGATGGCATGCCGTTGCACATCATCGATACCGCGGGACTCCACGACAGCAACGACCCGGTCGAACAGGCCGGCATGCAGCGTGCCCGGCAGGCCATGGCGCAGGCCGACCGCGTGCTGCTGGTGATCGACGACCAGGCCGGTTTCACGGCCGCCGATGCCGCCATCCTCGCCGGCCTGCCGGCCGGTGTGCCGCATACCCGCATCCATAACAAGGCGGACCTGAGCGGCCGCCCGCCCGGTCCGTTCGAGACGGACGGACAGGCGGCGCTTTCCCTGTCGCTGCTCAGCGGGGCCGGCCTGGACGACCTGCGCGCGCACCTCCGGCAGGTCGCCGGGTTTGCCGGATCGGGTGAAGGTGAATTCAGCGCCCGTCGCCGCCACCTCGATGCCCTGGAGCGTGCCCGGGCGCATGTGCGAGACGGCGTGCGGCAACTCGAGGAACAGCATGCCGGCGAGCTGCTGGCGGAAGAACTGCGCATCGCCCAGCAGGCGCTCGGCGAAATCACCGGCGAGGTCAGCAGCGACGACCTGCTGGGGATGATCTTCAGCAGCTTTTGCATCGGAAAATAATGCTCCCGGGCACCCGGCCCGGTTTTCTGCCCTGAGTGAAGAAAAATAGAGCGGGCACAAAATTTCCTGTTGACCGTTATTCATGGATACCGTACAGTGCGCGGCGCGCTGGCAATATTTAATTGAATGACCAAATTTATATCATTCTATAAATAACATATCATACTGATTTTATTGAAAATATTGTAGAGATTCCGTTTGGCGTGTGCCTGAGCCACGGTCATGGCGGGCTGATTACCTGCGTTTCCGGGTATTTCCCCGGTAAATTTATGTGATATCCCCTGGATAGATCCGGGCCGGGCGTAAATCACAAATTTATGTTGTTAAACAGTATGTTGTGAATATATATTTTTATACAAAATTAGGGAGCACCATAGATTATGGCTGAGGCAGCACGTCCCTCGCTGCGCGAGCGTAAATTCGCGCGTACCCGGCTGGCCCTGGCGGAAGCCGCTACCCGTCATCTGGAAGCGGCCTCGTTCGAGACGCTGTCGGTCAGGAACCTGTGCGAGCGGGTGCAGGTTTCCGAGGCGACCTTCTTCAATTACTTCCCGCGCAAGGAAGATCTCATCATCTACCTGGACCGGCTGTGGACGCTGGAGCTGAACTGGTACGGCCGGCAGGCCGCGCAACAGCACAAGGGGATCGCGGTGATCGAGGCGCTGTTCCGCTACACCTCGATCCAGATCCAGAAGAAGCCCGGGCTGATGGGCGAGATCATCGCCCACGAGGCGCGGGCGCGTGAACGTACCCCGGGCATCGAGATCACGCCGGCCGAGCGCATGATCGCCTTCTCCGATCTCGACGGCATCGACCAGTTGCCGGACGACAGCCTGGAAGCCTTGCTGAGAAATTCGTTGCAGGCGGCCATCGACCAGGGCGAGTTGCCGGCGAACACCGCGATCGCGGCGGCCATGGTGGGGCTGGTGTCGATTTTCTATGGTGTGCCGCTGGCCATGCAGCATGCCAACCCGGCCGCGATCGGTGCCATGTACCGTCAGCAGCTGGCGCTGTTATGGGCGGGGTTGCGGAGCGTTGCGGCCAAGTAGCCCGCACGTGGCGGGCCGCCGCAGTGGCGGTCAGTGGCGCGCGCGTGTCAGGGCTTCGTGCCAGGCAGCGGCGAAGCGTGGCCACCACATGGGCTTGGCATCTTCCCACCAGGCCAGCCAGGCGGAGTGCAGGCAGCGCAGGGTAGCGAGGGGCGCGGTGCGCAGGAAGCGCGTGCAGTGCTGTTTGACCAGGGTCTGGAAGGGCGGCCGCGCCAGCATTTCCAGCAGGGTGTGTTCGCGCTGTTTGGCCGACCACAACTCCCCTTCGACCCGCCGCTCCAGCAGTTTCATGCGTTGCCGGAGTTGTGCCAGTTCCTGGTTGGCCGGTTGGGCGGCGGCACTCTCGGACTGGTTGCGGATGCGTTCCTGGATGCGGCGCTCCAGCTCCTCGATGCGTCGCTGCAGCTGCTCCAGGTCGATCGGCCGGCGGCGTGCCGGCTTCTCCACAGGGTGTGCATTGATCGGGAAAACCCTGGCGTCCACCGGTGATTCCTTGATCTTGACCGGCCGCTTCAGGCGTTGTGCCTCCATGGCTGGCTTCCTGTCCGGCTTGTTCAGCAAGCCGGCGCGCCTGGGGTCGGCATCGACTTCATTACCCCTGAGCTCAAGAAGTCTCATCCAATCTACCCTATATGGTGAAATCCGGCGTAGTCTATCACAATATATTCCAATATATAGTTATCGATATATAGCTAACATGGTCAGGCGGCAAAGCAGCATCCACGGCCGGCACATTGCCAGCTTTTTCGCACGGGGCGTAGAATCCCGGCTTCTTTATAAGGGGGAACCAACGTGAGCGCAGGCCCGGCACACTATGACGTCATCGTGGTTGGCGGCGGCCATGCCGGCACCGAGGCGGCGCTGGCGGCGGCCCGGCTTGGCGCGCGCACCCTGCTGCTGACGCATAACCTGGAAACGCTGGGCCAGATGAGTTGCAACCCGGCCATCGGCGGCATCGGCAAGAGCCACCTGGTACGCGAGATCGATGCGCTGGGCGGCATGATGGCGCGGGCCACCGACCTGGCAGGCATCCAGTTTCGCGTGCTCAATGCCAGCAAGGGTCCCGCGGTGCGGGCCACGCGTGCCCAGGCCGACCGGGTGCTGTACCGGCGCGCGGTGCGGCATGCCCTGGAGCACCAGCCGGGACTGCAGCTGTTTCAGCAGGCAGTCGAGGACCTGATCGTCGAGGGCGGCCGTGTCACCGGCGTGCTGACGGCGATGGGCCTGCGCTTCCATGCCCGCTGCGTGGTGCTGACGGTCGGCACTTTCCTCGGCGGGCGTATACATATTGGTCCGGCCAGCTATGCGGGTGGCCGGGCCGGGGATCCGCCGGCCAACGCCCTGGCCCGGCGCCTGCGCGAACTGCCGTTGCGGGT